>JAPLUI010000194.1 GCA_026397725.1 Verrucomicrobiota bacterium
GGCCGCAGGCCGTGGCTGCGTGCCTCTGGCCGCAGCGCCATTGGAGCGCAGTTGCAGGATCCAAGATTTCGGAGCGCCCGGCGCATTGGCGTTAGATCCCTGGCGGCGGGACGCCGCCAGCACGGCCTGCCGCGGGACGCGGCAGCCACGTCTCTCCCTTCCCTCAACCTCAGCCGTCCAACTTTGAACTTCCTCCGCGACTTCCAAACAAGCAACAACCCTCACCCATGAACCATCGACACCACCCAATGACCCAAAACCAACCCCTTTTCTCCCGCTCTCCGAACCTCTCTTTAGCTCCTCATGCACACCAACCCCGAAAAGCAATTCCCTAGCAGCGATGATGAATGGTGGGATCCGTTCGCCACGCCGACCGTGAGCGGATTCCATCCCAGCCACCAACCGCCCTGTTGATTCCCCATTTGGACCTTGACCTCATGCTGCCAAACCCTAACCTGAACCAAGCCATGACGGATCCGTCCATCTGCCCGGCATGTGGCGCTCCGCTCGCCCAGGGGCGTGGCGGTGACCTGTGCCCCGCCGGTCTGTTGCACGCGGCCATGGGGAGCGCTTCCCCGCCGTCCCCGTCGGCGGAACTGCCCGGCACGCGCATCGGCCGCTACAAGTTGTTGGAGCAAATCGGCGAGGGCGGCTGCGGCGTGGTGTGGATGGCCGAACAGGACGAACCGGTGCGGCGGCGTGTCGCCCTCAAGATCATCAAGCCGGGCATGGACATCCGCGAGGTAGTCGCCCGCTTCGAAGCCGAGCGCCAGGCGCTGGCCATGATGGAACACGCTGACATTCACGACGATGGCAGGTTTCTCCGGATCCTGAAGGTGGAGGATCGCGTGGAGGGAGAGATCGCGCCTCTGGCGGAAGTGCGGGAGGACATCGTGGCGATCCTGCAACAGCAGCAGCGCGACGACTTGCTGCGGCAGTGGCAGGAAGAGGCGCGGGTGAAGGTGGATGCCTGGGAAAAAGGAGCACCAACGCACCGACGAAGCGTCCGGGGGAGCGGCGGGTGAGAAAGAGATCCCCAAAATCCAAGGGAAAGAGGAGTGACAAATGATCGATCATGCCAACGGTGCGGAATTCCGCCTAACGGTTCGCCTAACCAACGCGGATGGCGCATGAGAGGGGCGGCCATATTGCCATCCCTTGTGCGAGCGGAACGTACTCCTGCGCGGCACCTAACGCCAAATCCGGGGCCGGGAATTTTGGCTCCCTACCCCGGATCTGTGTGATGCCAAAAATGCGGCCGCCGCTCAGCCCTTGAAGCTCGGGTTGGACTGGTCGTCACGAAGCAAACAGGGTGAACAGGTGGCGGATCTCATCATCGATTTCCTCATCGCTGGCGACCGTCTCGGCGACAAGCGCACGCACCACCGTCCGGAATTCCTGCCGCAACCGCTGGGCGGTCGATTTCACCGCGCTCTCCGACAGTCCGTGACGGAAGGCAATGTCCTCGTAGGGGGCAACCGGGGAGGCCAGGCTGATCAACCCTTTAAGATCCTCGAAGAGTTCGGCCTGTGCGGACTCGGCGGCCGCAGCCCTGACGGTGTCGAGCGCCCGATCCAACAGCGCAAGCACCCATTGCCGTTCGAACTCCAGCTCCGGCGTGAGGTGATGGCCGGGTTCGTCGAGATACATGCCTTCCGCCCTCTGCCCATCCAGCGAAAGGACGGGCACTCCGCCCCCGCGTTTGGCGGCGGTGCCTTTCTCGTGTTCGTGACCCATGTGGCGTGTCACTGCCTTGAGCAGGAAGGTGCGGAGGCGTCCCTTCTCCTCCGCCACCCCGTCGAACGCACTGCGGGACAGAAACTCCGCGAAAAATCCCTGGGTGAGATCCTCCGCATCCGCCGGAGAATGGCCCTTGCGGCGGATGAAGGAATAGACCGGCAGCCAGTATTGAGCGCACAATTCGTTGAGGGCGTGCCGGGCGGAGTCACCGTCGCCCTGGGCCGCGACCACCACCGACCAGCGCGTCACGGGAAAGCGTCCGTCCGCAGTCTCCAGAGGTGTTTTTTGGCAATTCATCATGTGGTCCGGCGTGAAAAAAAACCGCGATATGCGCAACCCGCGTGTCTGAATCCGTATAATAGGGAATGTGGGCCATCCTGTCAATTTCTCCGCTTGCAAATGATGCCCGATGAGGGCTTCGATGAGTTTTGACCGTTAGATTTCATCCCATCCCATGACATGAATGAAACCATGAACAATCCTTCCACCTGCCCGGCCTGCGGGGGGCGCCTCCTCTCCGGTTCGAAGGGCGCGCTGTGTCCCGCTTGCATGTTGCAGGCCGCCATTGCCGACGATCCGGTCTCCGAAGATGTCCGGCCGCAGGATTCGCGTGGCGAGCAACCCGGCACCCGCATCGGCCACTACAAGCTGCTGGAACAAATCGGCGAGGGCGGCTTCGGCGTGGTGTGGATGGCCGAGCAGGAAGAACCGGTGCGGCGGAGGGTCGCCCTCAAGATCATCAAGCTCGGGATGGATACCCGTGAGGTGGTCGCCCGCTTCGAGGCCGAACGCCAGGCGCTGGCAATGATGGAGCACCCTAACATCGCGAGCGTCTTCGACGGCGGGGCCACCGACACCGGTCGGCCCTACTTCGTGATGGAACTGGTGAAAGGCGTGCCCATCACCACTTACTGCGATGCCAATCAACTCACCACGAAGGAGCGGTTGGAGTTGTTCATGGAACTCTGCCACGCCGTCCAGCACGCGCACCAGAAAGGCGTCATCCACCGCGACCTCAAGCCGTCCAACATCCTGGTCACCGTCAAGGACGACCATGCGGTGCCCAAGGTGATTGACTTCGGCATCGCCAAGGCGACGCAGGCGACGCTCACCGGGAAAACGCTCTTCACCCGCCTCAACCAATGGCTCGGCACGCCGGAATACATGAGCCCGGAACAGGCGGGCCTGGGCAGCCTGGACGTGGATACCCGCAGCGACATCTACTCGTTAGGCGTGCTGCTCTACGAGTTGCTGACCGGACGCCCGCCGTTCGACACGCAAAAATTGTTGGCCGCCGGCTACGACGCGGTCATGCGCACCATCCGCGAGGAGGAGCCGCCCAAGCCAAGTACCCGGCTCAGCACCCTAACCGATGAGGAACTGACTGCCGTGGCCGCGAAGCGCGGATCGGAACCCGCCAAACTCAACCGCCTGCTGTGCGGCGATCTGGATTGGATCGTGATGAAGGCGCTGGAGAAGGACCGGCGGCGCCGTTACGACACCGCCAACGGCTTCGCGGACGACCTCCGGCGGCATCTCGACAACGAGGTGGTGCTGGCCCGGCCGCCGAGCACCGCCTATCGGATGAAAAAGGCATGGCGGCGGAATATGGTCTGGCTCAGCGCCGCGGCGGTGGTTCTCGCCGCGCTGTTCTTGGGCGTCGCTTTCAGCACCTGGCAGGCCGTCCGGGCCACCAAGGCGGAGGCGCTGGCCACCCAACGCCTCGCCGAGTCCGAGGCCATCGCTCAATTCCTGACGAGCACCTTCCAAAGTCCCGACCCCGCCCGCGACGGCCGCACCATCACGGTCGCGGAAATGCTCGACACCGCCGCGAGGAAGCTCGACACCGACCTCGCCAACCAGCCCGCCCGCCGGGCCTCGCTGCAAGCCACGCTCGGCGCAACCTACTACGCCCTCGGCCTTTTCCGCGAGGCCATCCCGCTCTTGGAGAAGGTCCGGGATTACCACTGTGGCGCCGCCGGCCCGGAACACCCCGACACGTTCGACGCGCTGCTCTGCCTGGCGAATTCCTATTACGGCGCCGGCCGCCGGGACGAGGCGCTCAAGCTGTACGAGGAGGTGCTGCCGATCTACCGCAAGGTACTCGGCCCGCAGCATCCCGACACGCTCGCAGCGATGAGCAACCTGGCGAGTTCCTACGCCGACGCCGACCGCCGCGACGAGGCGCTCAAGCTGCGGGACGAGGTGCTGGCGCTCAGCCGCGAGGTGAACGGCCCGGAGCACCCCGACACGCTCGCGGCAATGAGCAACCTGGCGCTTTCCTACTACTACGACGTCGGCCGCCGGGACGAGGCGCTCAAGCTGCGGGAGGAGGTCCTGCCGCTCTTCCGCGAGGTGCTCGGCCCGGAACACCCCGCCACGCTCGGGGCGATGCACAATCTTGCGA
>JAPLUI010000339.1 GCA_026397725.1 Verrucomicrobiota bacterium
GTATCAGATTCAACTCTTCGCTTCGGGCGGGGATAATAACAACGTGCTCATCACGGGCGGCCCGTCATTGTCTGTTGGCGGTGGTGCTGGTGGCAGTGGTTTCGGCCATTACGCCGTGGGGACTTTCACCGCCACTGGGTCTAGTCAGGTGATCACCATCAGTGGTGGTGAGCCAGTCATGAACGCGCTCACCATCGGGGTCATCCCCGGTTCCGACAGCACCCCGCCCGACTGGATCGCCGGTTGGCCGCAAGCGGCTCAACTGACCCCCACCTCGCTCACCGTCCGCGCCCGGAGCAATGAAACCGGCACCGCCTACTACGTGGTGCTGGCCACCGGCGCCACCGCGCCCAATGCCGCCCAAGTCAAGGCCGGCACCGACAGCACCGACGCGCCCGCCCTCAGCGGCAGCATTCCCGTGACCGCCAATACCGAGACCACCGCCCCGGTCACCGGCCTGACCACTGGCAGCAGCTACGACGTGTATTTCGTCGCCGAGGACACCATGCCCAACCTGCAGGCTTCCCCGTCGATGGTCAGCGTCGCGCCGCTCGTGAGCGGCGCCAGCGACACTTTTTCGAACCAATCCGCGACGCTATGGGGCACGGGCCTCCCCGGCAGCACGCATATCGGGACTGCCTCGTCGAAGACGGTGCATTTTGTCGGCACCACCACGGGAGTGGAATTCGACGTCACCTTTAGCACCACGAGTGGCAACCTCCAGCTCCGCGCACTTGGTGGCAGCACCGCTACTCCACGAGATTACCTGGCGGACAGCGGCGGGGATGGGAACTGGTTCAATGGCCCACTCACCATCACGGTCAACAATTTCACCGGCGCAGCTCCCGGTGATATCACCTTCAAGCTGCTGGGCATTTCCGGTCAGAGATTGGTGGTGAACGACGTCAATTTCACCTCGTCCGCGACCCCTGTGGAGGAGACCAAGTCGCTTGGCACCCCTGCCGCATGGGGCGGGCTCTTCACCGATCTGCCCCTCGACAGCACCGCCGCCTACATGCCCGGCGAGTTATACACGGCAACGCTGACGTGGGTGAGTATCGATGGGGAAAGCATTGGGCTCTATAAGGATCTCAGCTTCGAGGTCGGGGTTTCGCCCCCCATCACAGCCGCCGCCAGTACCGATTGGCATCTCCCGGCCACTTGGACCCCGGCCACGGTTCCTACCTCGATCACGCCGGTGATCGTCGACAGCACCCATGCCGTCACCATCACCACTGCGACGGCCGACTGCTTGAGCCTCACCCTCGGCGGCTCCGGTTCGGTGACGGCCACCGGCCAAACCCTGACCATTGCGAGCCCTGACATCAGTGCTTTGAACACCCCCGCCGGCACCCTCCTCGCGCTCGACGCCACCTCGACGCTCAACATTGCCAAGGCCAACACCTCGGCCAGCCTCAATGGTCTAACGGTTAGCGCCGGCTCCCCGGGCACCATTCTCAACATCACCGGCGAACTGACCGTGGACGCCAGCAAGGATCTCACCGGTGCCACCCTCAACACGCCCAAGGTCACCCTGGCGGGCGGCAGCACGCTGACCATCGGCACGCTGAATGTGCCCGGCGGCGGTAGTCTCACCGGCACCGGCACGCTCGCCGGCACGGTCACCGTGGCCGGCGGCGGCATGGTCGGCCCCGGCACTGCCTCCACCATCAGCACCATCGGCACCAGCGGGCTGACGCTCGCCAACGGCAGTCTGCTAACGATCAATGCCGCCAGCACCTCGGACAATGACCAGATCAACGTGAGCACGAGCGCTGGCCTGACGATCAACGGCGGGGCGATCACCTTCCTCAACGCGGCCGGCACCGGCCCGGTGACCGGGTTCGGCACCTACCAGATCATCGGCTATACGGGTGCCATCAATGGTGCGGGCGTCTCGTCGCTCACCGTGGCCAATAAGGCTGACTACACGGATTACAGCTTCGGCACCGCCGGCGGTTTTGTGACTCTGACCCTCACCCAGGGGGCGCTGCCCGTCCCGTTCCTCTCGCAGAATTTCGACACCGATCCGGTCAATTACACCCTGCCGGGGAACAGCAGCCCGTTCCGCTTCGACACCGGCCCGCGCTACTGGGCGAAGAGTGACACCCCCGGCCTGACCGTTAATGCCGGTATCACCGGCAGTGATGGAGCCTATCTTGGGGCGCAGAATATCGACGGTGGTACCGTCACATTCAGCGCGGCGGCTCCGGCGCAGATCGACTTCACGGTTGCGGCGACCGGTTATAGCAACCTGAAACTGTCGATTGCGCTGGCCGGCATGCCTACGGCGGAGAACGTTAACTTCATCCGCGCGAAAACGGACAACGATGGCGACGGCACCTATGAAACCACCATCTTCAATTTCCAGGGGAATAACAATTCGGCATACACCGACGCCACCCTCGGGGCTCTAACGGCGGCTTTCAAGACGTTTACCTATATTGCTCTGCCCACCCCCACGGCGCTTGACGGCATGTTGCGCTTGCGGCTGGAATCCTTCAACGACACCGATAGTCAAAACGAAGCCACCGGCATCGACAGCATCGTCATCGCCGGAATGCCAGGCGGCGCTTACGACACTTGGGCGGGCAGCTACGCCGGCGGCCAGACCGCCGAGAAGGACTATAACCATGACGGCGTGGCCAACGGCGTGGCGTACTTCATGGGCATGGATGGTCTCGCCACCAATCCGGGCGTGATTGACGGCAAGGTCACTTGGCCGCATCCGACGGATCGAACGGTCGCATCCTACATGGTGCAAGTCTCCAACGACCTCGTCGTCTGGGAAGCCGCCGCCGCGGGCGATGTCAAAGTCCTGACCAGTCCGGACCGGATCGAATACACCCTGCCCACTGGCGCGGCGAAGCAGTTCTGCCGCCTGGCAGTCACACCTTAATCCGGCAGGAGAACGAAAATCGTAACTACAGGTCGCCCCATGGAGGGCTTCCTGAGTGGTGGTGTGCCGTTGATGAATGAGCGCATGGAGTGTGTTGCATGCCTGTCCAATGAAAATCCCGGAGGGATTCCAGACGGTAGCCCGGGTCGAGGGGCGGAAGCAACGACCACCCCGGGTAGGAGCGGGATTGGAATTCGACCCCGGCAGGCATGCGCGTCAAGTTAAGGGGAGCGCCCGGGATTCTTGACACAAGGAGGGGCGATACTCCGATGCGCCCACGTCAATGGGAGGACCATGGAAAGCGCTTCGCCTTCACTCATGGGCGATTCATGGGCATCGGCGGAGACGGAGTCTCCTACCCGATGCAATGTACAACCCGGACACCGGCGAAAATCTGCTCCAAATGTAGGCCAGTCGTCGAGCAAGAAAAATAATAAATCTCTTTACCCGCCATCGACATGGCCGATACTTGGCGTGCGTCTGTCGTGACGAGGACGTGACCACTCCACTGTGACACTGATTACCACTAAGAACTCTACGAAGAATTCAACATTCAGCATCATGAAACCACGCTCCACCGCCCGCCTCTCGTTCCCGCTCGCCGCAGCCATCATCGGCATTGCCGCCGTCGCCCTGCCGCTGACGCTGACGTCCCAGGCCGCGGATGTCACCTGGGGCGCTGCAACGAATATCGTTAATTCCACTGATATCCAGAGCGCCGGTATCACTAACCTCGCCGGTGCCGACTTCGGGAGAGCCAATGGCACCACCACCCTCGTCAACAACGGAGTCGGAGAAACCGGCGGTGTTGACGTGGAATTCATGAGTATGAATGGAAACCAGACCGTCGGGCTCTCGAATGGCGTGACTGTCTCTTCGACTTTTACCAGCTTCAATGTTGCTGCCGGTAATGCCGCGCCGGCCGGCAACTACAAAACTGTCTTGAGTAGGCACATGGGGCAGTTTGGACCATTACGCCGTGGGGACTTTCACCGCCACTGGGTCCAGTCAGGTGCTCACCATCAGTGGTGGTGAGCCAGTCATGAACGCGCTCACCATCGGGGTTGTCTCGAGCACTGACACCACCCCGCCGACGCTGGCCGGCAGCGACATCGTCGATGACCAAGGTGGCGGAGCGGTCAGCGTCAATACGCTGGTGACCTATACCGTGACCTTCAGCGAGGACATGAACGCTTCCACGGTGACTGCCGACGACTTCGAGAACGCCGACAACACCACGACGATCTCCATCGGCACCGTCACCGAAAGTTCTCCCGGTGTTTGCAGCGTCCCGGTCACCCCAACCAGCGTCGGCACGCTTCAGTTGCAGGTCAAGGCCGGGGCCATCCTGAAGGACGTCGCAGGCAACGATCTCGACACGACCACGGCGATCACGGATGACACCACGCTGACCGTCAACGCAGACACCAGCCCGCCCGCCTGGATTGCGGGTTGGCCGCAGGCTGATCCCCTGTCCCCCACCTCGCTCACCGTCCGCGCCAAGACCGATGAAACAGGCACCGCCTACTACGTGGTGCTCGCCACCGGTGCCACCGCGCCCACCGCCGCCCAGGTCCAGGCCGGCAACGACAGCACCGACGCGCCCGCCCTCAAGAGCGGCAGCATCCCCGTGACCGCCAATACCGAGGCCACCGCCCCGGTCACCGGCCTGACCACGGACAGCACCTACGACGTCTGGTTTGTCGCCGAGGACGCCGTGCCCTACCTGCAGGCTGCACCGTCGATGGTCAGCGTTTCACTGGTGAGTCCTGCCGTCATCACTTGGGAACCTTCTTGGACTGCTGTTACCGACAACACTGCAATTCAGACACTCGGTGGGTACACCACCTACGGCGGGGTGAATTTCAATGGTTCCACCACCACGATTAACAACGGGAGCACGGACGTGGAATTCACCGGCATCGCCCAGAATGCCAGCGGCACGGCCGCTGGTATTACCGTGGGTAACTCTGGCTTTAACTTTCAGAGTCCAGCTACCAACAATTCCAACGTTGTTTCCGCCGTTGGCACTCCCCAAACCTGGACCACTGTTCTAGACCGGGTCATTGGCGACTTCGATAATTCTGCCACGATTGATTTGACGGGATTGACCGCAGGCAGCAGTTACTACGTGCAATTCTTCTCATCCGCTCCCGACGGCAACATACTCAACAACTCGAAAATCACCAGCGGAGGCGTGGATAGCCCCACATTTGGTCTCCATGCTTCAGGAGGCACCAAGTATATCATAGCTACCTTTACTGCTGTTAGCACGAGTCAATCGTTCTCCATGACTGGGACCGAGCCGACATATAGTGCGCTTGTCATCGGTGTTCGACCTGCGGGCGGCGGCAACACCTTCGCCGACTGGATCGGCACATTCTCCGGCCTCAACGGCCTGACCGGCTTCAACGACGACGCCGATGCCGACGGCCTTGACAACGGCTTGGAGAACTTCCTCGGCACGGCTCCGAATGCGGGCAATGCCGGACTCACGGCCGGCACGCTCAGCGGCAACACCTTCACTTTCACCCACCCGCAGAACGCCACCCCGGCCAGCGATGTCTCGGCACCGGCTTACTCCTGGTCCACCGACCTCCAGACCTTCCATGCCTCTGGCGCGTCCGCCGGCGGGATCACCGTGGATCTGGTGGCCGCACCGAACACCCCGTCTCCGGAAAACACTACTGTCACCGCCACCGTCACCGGCACGACTCCCTCCAAGCTGTTCGTCAGGCTCGGAGTGACCCAGCAGTAACCGCAATGATTCCTTGACCCCTTTTTCTCAGCATACAACCAAACCAACAAACCAACACCATATGAAAAGCAAATTGACACCCATCATCATCGGCATTGCCGGTGCGGCCATGATCCTCCCCAGCTCTGCCGCAGTCGTCACTTGGGGTACCTGGACTGCAGTTGCCAACAACACTGCAATTCAGACACTCGGCGGGTACACCACCTACGGCGGGGTGAATTTCAATGGTTCCACCACCACGATTAACAACGGGAGCACGGACGTAACATTCACTGGCATAGCTCAGAATGCCAGCGGCACAGCCGCTGGCATTACCGTGGGTAACTCTGGCTTTGCCTTTCAGAGTACCGCCAGCAACAATTCCAACGTTGTTTCCGCAGTTGGCTCTCCTCAAACTTGGACCACTGTTCTAGACCGGGTAATTGGCGACGATAATAATTCTGCCACGATTAGTTTGACGGGATTGACCTCAGGCAGCAGTTACTACGTGCAATTCTTCTCATCCGCACCCGACGCCAACATACTCAACAACTCAATAATTGCAAGCGGAGGCGTCGATAGTCCTACATTCGGTCCTCATGCTTCGGGAGGTACCAAGTATATCATAGCTACCTTTACTGCTGATGGCGCGAGCCAATCGTTCTCCGTCACTGGGACCGAACCGACATATAGTGCGCTTGTCATCGGTTCTAAGGTTCCCGAGCCCTCTGCGGCACTCCTCGGCGGCCTGGGTCTCCTCGGCCTGCTGCGTCGCCGCCGGAACTCATGACGAGTTGCGGATCTGAAACATATATCATCCTTCGCAGGGCGGCCATGATCGTGGACCGCCCTGTTTTTGAGGATCGTCCGCAGAATGGAAAATGATTGTCGGGTGGGTGGATGCTGTTACCTTGGGCACCAATCCAATGCGTGGCGGGCAGTTCCCGTGCGACAACGAAGCGAAAGACCTCACGGGCACCCAAACCAACCATGAACCCCACAAGGAAACTTCTCCTTGCCGGCCTCGTCGCCGTCGCCCGCCGCTGGCGTCCCACGCCGCTAGCGGCACTTGGGGCTCTCCAACGAATTGAATTTTGATTTTGGAATTGAAACTATGCTTCGTGAGCTTCACTGGCTGCACTTCTGATCTTTCATTCCTCATTCAAAATTCAAAATTCATCACGCGGCTCGCGTGCGAGCCACCCCTTTCCCGGAGTTATGGGTTTTCTTCGGTGGCAAGCGGGGCCGCCAGTGCGCAATGGCGGCCCCGCAATGGCGTGCTCCGGCCGCGACCCCACGCGCATTACTAGTACCCTGGAATCCTTGAAGGAGCATCTCTGTTGATGTTAGATCAAGTTTTGCAGTCTCGTGTCTTGCAGTCTTGGGTCTGAGGCGAAGCCTCGCCAGCAAGAGAATTGGCACCGCAACCGAGCGAAGCGAGATAGCCGAGCACTCTATCCTAGATAACGAGGCAAATGGACGCAGATACTGTAAAGAGGAATTTCAATGGATTTCATCTGCGGTTCTATTTTCATCTTTCGGATGAGCCTGTCGGCGAGTCTCCAAGCCGGAAAATATTTCAAGTCATCGAAAGGTTCGCAAAGTGATTGACGTATCAAAATCCGTTCATGCAGCGATATCTGATAAAACACTCCTTCCTTCGGGCCGCGCTCGGCGCGGTGATGACTCTCTATCCGCTCGCGGCGGCACCACTGAAAGTCTATCTCATGGCCGGACAGTCGAACATGCAGGGCTTCTGTAGCGTCGCCACCTTTCCGCAGATCGCAGCGGACCCGGTCACCGCCCCGATCTATCAGAAGATTACGAATCCGGACGGCACTCCGCGGGTGCATGAAAACGTCTGGATCGCCACCAGCGGCTGTGCCAAGGACGCGCAGCCCGGACGGTTGGCCACCGGTTACGGTGGAGGTAAAGGCGACCGGATCGGCCCGGAACTGACCTTCGGCATATATATGCAGGAGCATGTCAAGGAGCCCATCCTGCTCATCAAGACCGCGTGGGGTGGCAAAAGCCTGTGCCGCGACTTCCGCCCGCCGAGTGCCGGTGTCCATCCGACCCACACCCAGGCACTCGAGCAACTCCGCAAGGAGAACAAGGACACCGCGGAGTTGGAGGCGGAATATGCCGATGGTCACGGGAAATACTACCGCATGATGATCGGGCATGCGAAATCCGTGTTGGGGGATATCAAAAAGGTCTATCCGGGTTATGATGCTTCCCAGAGGTATCAGCTTGCCGGTTTCGTGTGGTTCCAGGGGGAGAATGATTTTGGCGGAGACTCCTACCCAAATGCCGGAAAGCCTGGCGGCTTCGACGAATACACCCGGTTGCTCGCGTGCCTGATCCGCGATGTGCGCGAGGAACTCAAGGCGCCGGAAATGAATGTGGTGATCGGAGTGCTCGGGTTCAACGGCGAGCTTGAGACCGATCGCTTCCGGCAGATCGAGACCAAGCACATTCCGTGGCTGCGCGAGTTCCGCGGGGCCATGGAGGCACCAGCGGACATGCCGGAATTCAAGGGCCACGTGACGGCGGTGCGCACCGAGGAGTTCTGGGAACCGCGGCTCGAGGAACTCCAGGGCCGCTGGAAGCAGGTGAAGGCCAAGAACGGCGAGTTGAAGGCCCAAGGTCTCAACAAGGAGCAGCAGAAGGCCGCCATGGATGAGTTTCTCAAGACGGTCTACAACCCGGAAGAGTGGAAGCTGATGGAAACCGGGGTCTCCCACGCCTGCTACCACTACCTGGGCTCCGCCAAGATCATGGCCCGCATCGGCAAGGCCTTCGCCGAGGCGATGATCAATCTCGAAGATGGACATTGATCTTCACCCGGAAGGGAAGGAAGAGAGACCAAGTAATGGCAAGGGAATGGATGGCAAAGGAATGAAGCAAAGCTGCACCTCCGGCTCTGAATGACAAGACACCACAAAATAGGAATTTTTTAACGACACCATATTCTGCCATCCATTCCCCTGCCATCCATTCCCCTGCCAAATAATATGAACATCAGAAGCAATACCCTATCGACCCTCTCGGCCCTATCGACTCTCTCGGCATTCGTGTTGGCAGGTGCCGCACTCAGCGCCCAGGCGAAGGACATTCCCGCCCAATTGCCCGCTCCCGACGGCATGCCGGGCGACGCCACGAAACCGGTGAAAGTCTATATCCTCTCCGGCCAGTCGAACATGGTTGGCATGGCCACGCTCTCGGGCGCGAGGAATTCCTACACGGGCATTTACTTCAGTTCGGACCCGGAGGTGCCCACAGGGCCGCTGGATATCTGGCAGGTGGGCGGATTCAAGGTCGCTCCCCTGGCGGTTTTCACGGCGGATGGCGCTCCAGCCCGCGATCCCATCGCACAGGGCTCGTTCGAGGTGCCGGAGCGTGGTGTCTATCAAATCCAGTGCGGCAGCGGCGAAAGCTCGTTCGTTTCGATGGACGTGGGTGGCAAGCCCGCCTACAGTTGCGCGGCCGGAAGCGCACCCGTCCGCCAGGAACTCACCCTCGACCCCGGAAAACGCCACCCGTTCAACATCACCGGATTCTCCGGCAAGGCCCCGCGTTTCTGGCTGCGGAAGCAGGATTTGTTAGGCAACGGAGACCTCGAAGCCGTCGTCAAGCGCGAGGGCA
>JAPLUI010000316.1 GCA_026397725.1 Verrucomicrobiota bacterium
AAATTGAAGTTACTGCTCTCATTCCTCCAAGAGTTTGGACTAACCACAGAGAACACAAGGAGCACAGAAAATCTCCATCGTCTCCCTTCTTTTTGTGTTCTCTGTGTTCTTTGTGGTTAAAACCAAATGATTATTTCGGGATTTTAGCCGCACCTGAGTGGTCACAAGTTGAAGATTATTGCCAAACCCATGGCTGCACGCCTGCGGGAGGAAAGATCGCCAAGCATGCCACTATCCACTAAGTTCATGGTGGCTTGGATTGCCGGAGGGTTGTGCGTTCCGACATCCTCCTGCCTGCCGCAGTTCCGCGTGGTTGTCGCGCACCATCCGCACGCCGCCTCGCACCATATTTTCACCATTTTTCATCGGTCTAACCGATTGGCATGCGGATTGAACGGGCCGCATATCTCACATGTCCCACGCCTCGCGGAAGCCGATGAATTTCGGGAACCGGGGTGCTTCCTTGGCACCGCTCGGCTGGTGGCTGAACTTCACCACTTTCGGATCGAAGACATGGAAGACGAAATCCGGCTGACCGTCGCGGGCACCGATGGCGCTGGTGGTTTCGTTGAACGTGCCGCCTCGCAACATCAACTCGCCGTCGAGGCCGTCGGGCAGGTTGGCTTCGATCCACTCGCGGGCGAATCTGTTGGAGATCGGTTTGAAAGAGCGGGTCAGCGCCTTGCCGCCGAGCTTGAGATAGCGAATGCCGTCGAGCTTGGGCGTGGCAAGGACAGGGAATGGCAGCAGGTCGGGGCGCTCGCACTTGGAGGCGAGCATCGGCTTTGATATGGTGTTCATGGTTCTGCTAGTCGGAGGGTTGTGCGTTCCGACATCCTGAGCCTCGTCAACGCCGCCTTCGTTTGTCGCGCACCATCCGCACGGCGGGCCGCACCAAATTTGCGTGCCATTTTCAGGCCGCCAGCGTCATTGGCATGCGGATTGAACGGGCGGGAGACGGCTTGGACGAACTCCTTGACACCGTGCCGGAATAGTTCAGAATACCCCCCGAAAGGAGCAACCGACCACCTGCTAGACTGTCGTCTACACCAAAATGCCTTTTAACCACTATTCTGCGGGCCACCAATCCAATGTCATCCTATCTCTGAACTGCGCTTTCGCTTCATTCCAGTGCACTTACCCTCACAATAAATTTCCTATGATCCAATGAGCTTCTACCTTCGAAAAAGTATTCGGGTTGGCCCGATACGATTCAACCTTTCCAAGTCAGGAATCGGTGTCTCGGGGGGTGTCAAAGGGCTTAGAATTGGAACCGGACCGAAGGGCAACTATATTCATATGGGCCGCGGCGGCATTTATTATCGCAAGACACTCGGTGGACGGAGAGGCAGGAGGCCAAATCTCGCAGAATTTCACGATCTCCAGGTTCAGGATACTTCATCGGATGAATTGGCATCGCCCTCGGCCCATGATGTCACAATTACGGCGCTTGAGTTGGGTGACGTGTCGCAGATGGCTCATTCGTCGTCCGCCGAACTGTTGCAAGAAATCAACGACAAAAAGGAAATACCCAGGATCGGGCCGTGGGTCCTTGGCGGAACGGTAGCCTTGGTTGTTTTTGGGCTTGCTGCATCTGTCAATGCCCTCTTGCTGTTAATTCTTGCAGCGGGTCTTGCGGTAGGTGTCTACTATGCGTTCCAGCGTGACGCGGTTCGGAAGACAGTTGTCCTGCTGTATAACTTTGATCCAGAGCTTGAGCAGGCATACGCAAATCTCCATGCCGCCGCCATGCAACTTGCGGGGTGTGCCGGGCTCTGGTATTTCAAAGCTGCGGAACAAGTGCGGGATCAGAAATATCAAGCGGGGGCATCACAGCTAATTGACCGAGGTAACATAACGATCACGACAACACCCCCTAGCTTTCTCAGGACCAACATCCAGATAATCGCGATCGTCTCAGGGAGACTGACCTTGTACTTCCTCCCGGACCGCCTCCTTGTTTCCGATTCGCGGAAAGTGGGTGCGGTTGGTTACGATGAACTTGCCCTCGAGGTTACGCAGACAACATTCATCGAGAGATCCGCTCCCCGGGACGCGCGGGTTGTGGACCATACGTGGCAGTACGTGAACAAGACGGGAGGGCCGGATCGGCGGTTTGCGAACAATCCGCAGCTTCCTGTATGTCTTTATGACCGTCTGCATTTCACAAGTCGATCAGGACTGAACGAAATCATTCAGGTTTCCCGGTGTGGAGTCGGTGAGTCTCTCTCCCAAGCCATTAAAGGGCTGGCCTCCTGCACCGGTTCACCAAGCTCATCCTTTACCCCCAACATCGAAGACTTTTCAGACTACGAACTGCCTAGTTTTGACCTGCTCGATGTCGATGAATTTGCACAATACCCGGAGACGAACCGAGAGGAACTGCTGTTTACCCAGCGGGTCATCATTGATACCATTATGGCGTTCGGCATCAATGTCAAACCCGGCGACATCACACGCGGCCCGACGTTCACCCGCTATGAGGTCTACCCGAGCGTCGGCGCTCAGGTGCCCCTGATCGCTCGGCTTGAGGCAGACATTGCGCGGGCCACTTGTGTCGAACGGATCAATATTCTCATGTGCAACTCCGACAAGGATTCAGTGGGCGTTGAGATCGCAAACTCCCAGAAGATCCTGGTGCCTGTGTACGAACCCCTGCTCGACCCCGAGTTCCGCGCGCCCGAGAATATCATCCCCCTGGCCCTCGGCAGGGATATATACGGCAATAGCGTCATCTGTGATCTGGTGGCCATGCCACATCTGTTAATCGCAGGCAACAACGGTTCTGGCAAGTCAGTTTGCATCAATTCTATTATCGCCTCGATCCTTTTTAAGTTTGGACCAGACGAACTGCGCTTCATCATGGTCAATATGATGGAGAGGCAACAAAACATATTTAACCGGCTGCCACACATGTTGCTGCCAGTGATAAGCGACCTGGGTAAGGTGTTAGCCATGCTCGATTGGATAATTAACGAGATGGAGGGGCGCCACCGCATCTTTGCCAAGGAAGGCGTCCACGACTTTGATCATTTTAACAGCCGCCCACGGTCTGAATCGGTGACCGGAACCCGCGACCAGAAAAATCTCAAACGCCAGGTTTCCGGGGACAATCGATTTCCAGACCGTTTCCCCTACCTAGTGGTGGTCATCGACGAGCTTGCCGATCTAATGCAGTCTGTTCAGGAAGGCCTCGATAAGCATATCGCCTACATTGCTCAAAATGGGCGTGCAACAGGTGTTCACCTAATCATAGCCACTCACACGCCGCAGGCCGATGTCGTCACTGACATCATCAATGCGAGTATTCCGGGTCGGATTGCGTTCCAGCTTGACTCGTCCATTAACTCGCTCACGATCCTCAGGAATCCTGGGGCGGAGAAGCTATTTGGTGAGGGGGATATGTACTATCTTCTTCCAGGCAAAACCAAACTCGGACGCGCCCAAGGTGCGTTCATTTCCAGCGCCGAAATCGAACGTATCGTAGAATGCTGTGCAGGCCAAATAGAGCGCAACCACCGTGTTAATATGTAATCAAGCGTGTGGGCTCGTTACCCCCTCACAAGGTATGGCAATATTGCCGGCCCTCACATGCGCCATCCGCGTTTGATAGGCGCACCGTTAGACCTGACGGCCCGACAATGGCATGCGGATTAAGCGGCGGCCTTTCAATACTCCTCGGGCAGCAACAAGGTTGTGATCGACCTATTCCATTCTGTGATGATGTAGAGGCGGTCGCCACCGGGGGTGCGGTAGCAACTCAGCAGGCGGGTGCCGTGAGCGAGCGCGTCCTCGTTCGCCTGCTTGTCCTCGGCGCAGAGTTCCTCGCCCCAATCGCCGCAGTGATGGCGGCGGAGGTAGGCTGACAGGTCCACGTCCAGCGCGAGCGCACCGGGGGTGGCGTAGGTTCTTCCCAGCGGGAAGCGGGGTTGCATCAGGTGAATGCCACAGTATCGGTGTAACTGTCGTGCACCGCCTTGACCTCCTGCGTGAGGATGCCCCAGCAATCCTCCGCGCTCACGGTGAGCAGCCGCCGCCAGACATACTGGCCGAATCCGCTGGCCCACAGTTCGAGTGCCCAGTAACCGGCGAGTTTCGCGTCTCCGCGCCGGACCGCCTTCTGCATCGCGCTGGAAACCGCCGGGAAGGAGTAGCCGCGCTTGGTGTTTAAGTGATAACTCATCGTCTGCTAGATTAGCGGTTTGGCATACGGCATGAAAGCGGTTTTGAACGCCATTTTTCTATAGCTTCACCGACTGGCGGCGCGGCACATCCATCGCCGTGCGGTCCTGGCTCTTGTAGGTCTCAAGGCGGATGTGGCTCTTCCACTTGCGCTTGAGGTGGCGCTTCTCGGCGGCGATGCGCTCCTCGCTGCGGTAGAGGCTGTTGCCGCCGAGATTCTTGTCGCGCTCCTGGACGAAGCAGAACCGCGCCTCGTTCCAGACCAGCCGGTTGTCCATGAGTTCCTGCAAGGTGGCGTCGATGTCGCACTTGCACTTGAGCAGTTCGTCCCACTCGGGCACCCCACCTCGCTTGTCGCGCATCCTAACCCAGAAGGATAGGTGTTGCCGTTCATTCGGCCGTCACCCAGGTTAGACGTTTTTTTTGACGATCAGTTATTTTCCTTGAGAATACGCTCCACTTCCGCGATGGCCTCCGGATTCTGATGGGCGGGATGGTGGGAGGGCACGATCTTTTCCGAAACCGCACCAGCCTGATGGCTGCTCCAGTAGGGCACCACGCCGTCGCTGGAATTTGGCGAATCGCCGCGCCCGCGGTCGCCGGCGATGGTGTGATAGGGAATTCCGGGGGTGATCGGGACGCTGTTCAGCGCGCGCACGAAGTCATTGCCGGGAGCGAGAGTGTCCACGCTGTCCGGGAAGCGGTCGAGACGCCTGGCTCCCGCCGCATGTTTCAGGTAGCGGGCCTCGTCGAAGCCGGTGGCGAGCAGCGTGGCCGGCAATTGCACCAGATGGTTGAGCATGCGGGTAAGCCAGTTGGCGGCGAGCGTGCTGCCGCGATGGGGAGTGGAGATGAAAATGACGCGGCCGATTTCCGGGCGATGGGTGAAGATGGTGGACTCGGTGAGGATGTGCTTGTGCTCGGGCGTCACGTCCATTTGCTCGGGCGTCACGGTGAACATCTGGTTCCAAATGGTGTTACCGGTGTCGGTGACGAGCAGTCGACTGATGCAACCGCCCATGCTGTGGCCGATGACGATCATCTTGTTACGCGTCGGGTAGTGGCGCTCCGCCTGGTCAAGCTCATGCCGCAGGACGGCGGCGGAATAGGAATACGGGTAGCCGCTCGGATAGCTGTAAAACCAGAACTGGTAATGGTCACGGATCTGCGCATCGGCACACAAGTGATTGATGAGAGGAAACCAGGTTTCGGGTGAGGACATCAACCCGTGAACGAAAAGCACCACGGTTTTGTTCGGGTCATAGGGGGCGAGCCGCGCAATCCGGGTGGTGGCGGCGAATTTCGCCGGGTGGAGCAGGCGCGGAAGACCGAGCTTTTCCTGCTCCATCTCCACCAGCATCATCGCCAGCGGCGCGGTGAAATCCGCGGCCAGAGGCATGGTGCGCCGCCCGATCCGCACGGTTTCGGATTCAAGCGGATTCTCGAGCGCGAGCACGCAACGGGTCCCTTCAAACCGCGCCACCACGGTGGCCGCGTAGTAGAAATGGGGCGTCGGCGCATACTCGTGGAGCTGGTCCGCGACCCGCTTGGCTACCACCGGCGCGCCCAGCCCCGGTTTGGTCTCCCGCTGGTCGAAGTACTTGCCGCTGATCTTGAGTTGATCGGTCGGGATCAGCTCGTAGCGGGCCGGGTCCCACTCCGGCAGCGGGTGGGACTGCCACGCGAGCGTGTGCGAACCCAACTGGATCGGATTGGTCCACGGTGCCAATTTCGAATCGCGCAGAGCACCACAAATGCGGGCGACGGCGTAGTTATAGTCGTCCCGCGCGACGGTATCGTCGGGTTTGGCGTCGAGTTTGCCCCAAGCGCGATCCGCCGCCTCGACGTAGCGGTCCAGCATGGCCATTGGCGTGGCGGTGCTGGTTTCGAAGCCCGCGCGATGGGGCTGGAGCTGCTTGACGGTGGCACGGTGCGCACAGCCAATCAGCCCGAGTGTTAGAATGAGGATGAGCCGGAGTTTCATGTTGTTTGGTCGGATTTCGCCGCTGCCGCCATCGCGGCGGGTGAATACAAGGATACCAATCGGGAGATCATCACCGCCATATAGAACATGCCGGTGGTCGCCTCCATGGTGGCGAGGGTGCGGGCCACCTTCGAGACTGGCGTGATGTCGCCGAAGCCGACCGTGCTCAGTGTGGTGAAGCTGAAATAGAAGGCATTGAAGCTGGACATCCCGCGTTCGCCGTCAGGGTCGTTCACGAACGAAAAAGCCCCGGGCGAGAGAGTGCCAACCAACATATAGGCGAAGATCCAGAGCAGGCCGATCATAAAATAGATCGAAATCCCGGCACAGAGCACCTCGGAATTGACCTGGGAAGCCCTGACAATAAAGCGGAACAGATGAGCAGTAACGAAGCCGATAAACAATAGCCCGAGTCCGAGATGGACCGCAGGCGAGAGAAAATGAGGAAACAGATAATGGGTCCATTTGGCCAGCAGCGTGGGAGTCAGAATCAACGCCGCGATGAGGAGCACCTGGCGCCTTCCGCCGACAGCAAGGCCGGCCGAGACAAGCGCCACGGTCAGCAGAATCGCCTCCAGCAAGTTGCCTGCCGGCAGATCCTCGACGAATGGCGTCACCGCAAAAAGCAGGATCAAAGACGCGAGAAGTTCGATTGCCGAATAGCACAGGAACCCGATCCGTCGGGTGACTTTCTTGAATAAAGGTCTAGGAATCATGGGGGAGCATCTCCGACTCGATGATGGACTTCAGATGAACCAGCGGTTGGCTGCTGCTTTGCGAGACCCCGGAGCGCGGGGTGTCCAGATCGTGGATGACGAAAATGATGCCGCTGACGAATACGGCAAGCAGCATACTTTGGACGATTCCGCGATGTTGGGACAAACCACCGGAGTAGCCTACCACGCCAGCCGCAGCCACTGCGGTCGCAAACAACAGGATCAGGATTTGCTGAGGCACTTGGGTTTCCATCGCGGTGACCCAACGCCGATGGATGGCTAGCGAGTCGCCAAGCGCCGGAATCATTTCCGCCGCACCCTTGACCGGACTGTCGCCCTGAACCTTGGCGCGGACAAACTCGCACATCCGGCGGTGAAGGGCCTCAGCCCGTTCAGCGCGGTGTGGAAACTGCGCCGTGGCATCGGCACTGTTCGCCGTGACCGCCCCCAGATGGGAACCTAGGTAGTCGAGCAACAGGCGTTTGAACTCGGTGCGGCTTGGCTCCGGGAGAAAGTCGGAGCGGAGGTTGAGCGTGGCCAGGGTGATGGAGTCATCCATCGTCGAGGCGCGACGGGCCTCGTAGCGCTGGTCCGCCATATTGAGCGCGAACCCCAGCAGGAGGGCGAGCAAGCCCAGCAGCGAAGCCTGCACCGCCACAAAGTGGCCACGGCCGCCTTCATGCGGAGTGCGATAGCGGCGGCCGGCCCGGTAACCCAGCTCGCCCGCTGCCAGCATGGTAACGAGCACCGCAAGCAGGACGTGCGATGATTCTTGTTCGTGAGTCCAACTGGTGGCGAGGAAGTTCATGGAGTTAGAAGGAATGGCGAGGTTTGACACCGGGGACTAAGGGCTCCCTTGATGCCGTTCAGAACTTGTATTCAAATCCAAATACCGGCCCGTAGGCGGTCAGATCATAGGTAAAGCCGCCATTCGCGTAGTCGGTGCCGAGCGCCCGATAGCCGAGCAACAGCGAACTACAGTCGTTGAGCCGGTAGCCGAAGCCCGCCATCGCCTGCCAGGTGAGATCGGAAGCCACACCGAAGCCACCGATGTCGCCCACCGCGCGGAAGAACCACGAGTCCGAAAACTCCGCTTGAAACCTCGCGCCGAGGATCGGGTCCACCCAGGTTTTGCTGCCGGATCTGCTGAAGGCCCGGCCCCGGCGGTCGTCCAACTGGAGGTTGACATCAATTGAGTTGACCCGCGCCCCGGCATAAAGGTTGAGGTTCATGGTGTGGGATTGCAGCACTTCATAGCCAAGCGCGAAGTTTCCGAGAAACTGTTCTTCCTCCACCTTGACCCAAACGCCCCGTTTGGTGCCGCTGTTGCCGATTTCCGCATAGACGACATCTGCTAGGAAGTTCCAGCGGCCATAGCCGATCCCCACCGCGCCCATGACGGCGAAGTCGAGGTTCTCCAGAATGTCGCTGAAACTGATGTCCACCGGAGCGCTGAAACCCTTGATGCCAATGTCGCCATTGAGAGCCTCCGCCCAACCGTAGAGATCGAACTGGAAGGTCCACGGAGAAGCGGTGGTGGTGGTGAGTTCGGGGTGGTGGATGGACGGAGCGGAACTGCCGGCGTCGGCTGGCAGGAGAGCGAGGGCGACAAGGGTCGTGATGACAATACTAGTTTTCATAAGGCGTTGGTTGAGGGTAGGTTGCTGGTTACGGTTTAGGTGAGGGGCTTTCCGCTTGGCGAATCGCATGGTGCGGAGCGCTGGCTAGCGCACCCTTCAGTGCGGGCAGGTAGCCCTTCACCATGTCGTGAAACATCGGCCTGAGATGCTCAAGATCCTGCCAGATTTCGGCGACGTTCATCCGCTTTGCGTTGTGTTCCTTGAGAAAAAGGAATTGTCCGCTGGCTTTGACAACGACCTCCGGGCCGCAATGGTGGTAAAGAGCGAGCGATTCACCTTCCAGGGAAACCGGGGGCAAGAGCGGGATGGGATCTTCGTCGTGGACGATTCTGAGGATTTTCAAATGGGCGAGTTTGGCGGCTCCATCCGCATCAGTGAACTTGGGCTGTCCGAAGGTAATCCCGAAGACATCTTTGAATCCGCGATGGTCGAGCGTGGCCACCAGCAACGCCGCGACCGCGCCGCCAAGGCTGTGTCCCGTGACCCAGATCGGGCGTGACTGGTCAAGGTGTTGGAGAATCCACGGCAGGCACTCCTGCAGGGAGGCGTCGAAGCCGGCGTGGACGTTGATGCCAAGCTCATGTTCGTCGCAGCCGACAAACTCCAGATCGTCGAGGACATTCTGCATGTTGGCTGTGCCGCGCAGGATGACCCATTGCGCCGTGCCGGCGGGATTGTGGTCCAGATACACCCGCAGGCCGGAGCCCGGAAACTCGCCGGCGTCCACCTGTGGGCCGTATTCTTTGCGGAAGGTGGCGGCCTCATGGTAGGCGGAGTTAGCCCGCTCCGCAAAGGCGATCACTTGTTCCAATTTCACGTCGTTGAAATCGTCGCTAAAGCCCTCGTCCTGCCGGGCCGGGCCAAACAGAATCAGCCCGACCAGCACGAGAGTGACCATCGCCACAAACAACAACACCACGGCAACGAGCCGACGGCGAGCGGTGATCTTGCGCGGGAGGATTCTCATTTGCTAGGTTGTCATGGTCCGCGTCCGGTCGGCGGCCCCGGCCTACAAGTCGGGCACCGGGAGCGCCAAGCCGCCACAGAGCCGTTTGAACGCCACCACCGCATTAGAACTTGAAGGTAACGCCCACCTGCACGCCGTGCGCATCAAGGTTGGCGGTGTAGTTGTTCTTTTCAAATTCCTCGCCCAGATAGCGATACCCGAGGGAGCCGACGCACCAATCGCAGAATTGGTAGCCAACGCCGGCGTAGAGATCCCACTGGGTATTGGTGTCCGCGTCCCCGCTCACCGTGGCTTTGCCCTGCAACTGCCATTTCGGGCTCAATTCATAGCGCATGTCCACGCCCAGCAAGGGAAACACCGTCGTCTCGCTGTGACTGGAGTCGTAGCCGGCCAATAGCCCGGGGCGCAGCGTGAACTCTGAGTCGATATTCCACAGGCAAGCGCCTGCCAGCAGATCCATTTGCAAACATCCGTCCAGCGGCAGCGTGTAGGAGAATCCCGCCGTCGCATAGATGTAGTCGGTCTTCAGATCCGCGCCGGAGTAGAGTCGACCCGTGCGCACGGTCTCGGTGTCGAGGCGCAGCCAGTTGAAGTCCCCGAACACGCCGAACGAGCGATACTTGGCTTTCCCCTCGATCATAAAGGCACCGGTGATTTTGGTGTCCAGTCGCTGTTCGCTGGGTGCCAGATTAGGGCCGTCCCACGGCAGGCCCAGGTCGGCATCCACAAAGGCGGCCCAGATGTAGGGGGAAAGCTCGAACGACCACTGATCCTCCGGGACAGCGGGCGGCGGGGTGACAATTGGCGGAGTAATTACCGCGGTGCCGGCGAAAGTAACCGAGGTCGATGTTAGGATGGCGGCGAGCGCCAGAGTAGGTGTGTTCATCATGGTTGGTTGGTTGGGATTTGTGTTCGGTGCTGGACCTGTGGGCCGTTGCGTGGAACCGGCCCGCAGATCTGCCGGCTGACCGCAATTACTGGGCGGCGTTCTTGGATTCTTGGATCTTTTGCTGGAGCTGTTTCTCCTCGGCGGCGGGCCGCGGCGGCGGGATCAGTTTGAAGGTCAGCTTCTCAATGCTGCCATTGAAGCGGAACGGCGGTTGGTAATCCCGGTCATCCACACTCGTGCGGGTATCGACGCCGATGTCGAAGGTTTCGTCAGCGGTCGCGTTGAGCGGGATGCTGTTTGGAATCGCTTTGGCATCGACCTTGTGGCCGTCCACCATCAGCACGCCGGTACCGCCTTTGCCGAAGCCCGGGCCTTCGTCACGCTTGAAATCATAGGTGATGGTGTGTTTGCCGGGCGTCAGCGGTTCCCGGCCTTCCCAGCGGAACCGCTCCAGTTCCATGAGATTGTAGGTGAAGACCGGCTTGCCCTTGAGCAAGTAGAGGCCGTAGCCGCCGAAACGCCCGCCCAAGGTGACCAGCATCCCGTCGCCGCCGCCGTGAGGAACTTCGACCTCGGCCGTGATGGAGTATGACTTGTTCAGAATGTTTGGAGCGCCATCCACATCGAGACCGGAGCTTTCTCCCGAGTAGGTGAAGACCTCCCGCCCGACGGTCAGATTCGGCCTCGGCATCAGCATTCTAAGCAGGAAATCATTTGCCAGCGGGAGGACGTTGTGTTTCGCCGCTTCGACCATGAAGAGGTCCTGCAACTCGCGCAGCTTGGCCGGATTCGCGGCGGCGAGGTCGTTGTTCTGCGAGTAGTCCTTGGCAATGTGATATAATTCCCATTGGTAGGCAGCCAGAACGTCGGGCATGGTGGGCACACCCTTCGCCCACGGCGTGACCGGAGGGACCGTGGCGGCGACCCAGCCATCGTGATAGATGGCGCGGTTGCCAAGCATTTCGAAATACTGCGTCTCCCGCTTCGACGGAGCGCTGGCATTCGCCTTGTCCCAGGTATAGGCCATGCTCACTCCTTCGATGGGCTTCTGTGCGATGCCGTTGACCATGACCGGAGCCTGAATGCCGGTGGCTTCAAGGATGGTCGGCACGATGTCGATGACGTGGTGGAACTGGGTGCGGATGCCGCCTGGATCCTGGATGTGGCCGGGCCAGGACATGACCATGCCCTGCCGGGTGCCGCCGAAGAACGACGCGATCTGCTTGGTCCACTTGAACGGGGTGTTAAACGCCCACGCCCACCCTGCCGACATGTGCGGGCGGGTCATGGCGCTGCCCCAAGCATCGTAGGCTTTCATCTGCGCTGCCACCGGAAGGTCGATCCCGGAGTAGGCGGCCAAGTCATTGGGGGTGCCGTGCACGGTGCCTTCGGCGCTCGTTCCGTTGTCGCCGGTAACATAGATGATTAGCGTGTTGTCCAGCTTACCCAGATCCTCCACGCTCTGGATGACGCGACCGATCTCATGGTCGGTGTAGGCTGCGAAGGCGGCAAAGACATCCGCCTGGCGGATGTATAGTTTCTTTTCATCGTCCGCGAGCGTGTCCCATTTCGGCAGACTCTCAGGCCACGGCGTGAGCTGGGTCTCTGGCGGGATTACCCCCAGTCGTTTCTGATTGGCGAAGATCGTCTCACGCAGTTTTTCCCAGCCGTTGTCGAACAAGTGCTGGTCGCTGATCTTTTTGATCCACTCGGGTGTGGGTTGATGCGGCGCGTGGGTGCCACCCGGAACGTAATAGACGAAGAACGGCTTCTCGGGAGCGGCGTTGTTCAATCCCTTCATATAACTAATGGCGTCGTCAGCCATGCCGGTGATGAGGTTGTATCCGGGCTTCTCGAGCCACGGAAAGATCTGGGTATGATCGCGGAACAAGAATGGCGTCCACTGGTCGGTCTCGCCACCCATGAAGCCGTAGAAGTAATCGAATCCCATTCCGCTCGGCCATTGGTCGAAGGGGCCGGCCGTGGTGAGTTGGAAGCTGGGGGTGTTGTGGTTCTTACCGAACCACGACGTACTATAGCCGTTTCCTTTCAAAATCTCGCCGATCGTCGCATTCTCCGGCCCAATGATCGAATCGTAGCCGGGATATCCCGTCGAAAGTTCGCCGATGACCCCGAATCCGACAGAGTGGTGGTTGCGGCCTGTGATCAACGCCGCGCGGGTCGGTGAGCACAGCGCGGTCGAGTGGAACTGGGTGTAGCGCAGCCCGGCTTTCGCGATCCGCTCCATGGCCGGCGTCGGGATGACCCCGCCGAAGGTGCCGGACACGCCATAGCCGGCGTCGTCGGTCATAATGAGCAGGACGTTGGGTGCGCCCTTGGGTGGCACCACCCGCGCGGGCCAGGAAGGAGTCGAGCTTTTGGCATCCAAATTGATCGCGCCACCGAATGGGGGCGTCGGCGTCGGCAGATACTTTCCGTCAATCGTCGTGGTCGCGCCAGGTGACCCCGGGGTGCCGGTGGTTTGGGTTTGCGCTTCAGCGATTGGCGCCAGCAACGCCAGCAGCGCCGCCGTGGCTGTGAGCAGCGACGAACTGCCTATATTTCGATTTCGTTTCATTGTTATGTTTGTTGGTTAGAGCGGATGAGGGTCGAGGATGCCGAGAATGCAGATGTTATGACTCATGGTTGGGATGGGTCTCGATTGGATCGTCGCGGATTCTTGTGCAATCATCTGGGTTTGGCTGGGGGAGTCGGTTTTAGAAGTTGCGCCATGCACCAGACGGCCATCGCCGTGTGCAACACCACGCCCAGCCATAGGACGAGCGCGTTGGAGGCGGGTTGCCAAGTTGCGGTGCCGAGCAGAACGGCGGCACCAAGATTGTAGAGGATCATCGCGCCAACCAGGCCGCGGGCGGCGAAACTCCCGGCATCGGACGCCGCAAACCAAGCGGCTATCCCGAGCGCGAGCAAGCCCGCCCCACCGATACGGGCGACGGTGAGGGCCGCTGCGGTCTCGAGCGGAACGCCGAAGAGCAATCCCGCGAACGTCGCCGGCGCGGCGAGCAGGAACAGGCCGGCACCGGTTTCGAGGGCGGTGGTTGCGTTGAGCAGTCGCTTCATCAGAGGATTGGGGGAAGGTTCGGCGGATTACCTTCTGACCACCACGCAGCGGTGATAGACGCCGGCGGTGTAGGGATGATAGGCTGCGGCCACCACGACAGGAGGATGGTAAACGACCACCGCCGGAGGCACATAGACCGCAGGAGTGGCGACGACCCCGATGCCGACGCCGCTGCTGTAGGAACCGCCATAAGCGACCGCGCCGTAGCCGCCAGCATGATAGACCGCGCCGCCAGCGGCGCTGCCGCCATAGGCGCCAGCGCTGCCATAACTGGCGTGGCCGGCGCTGTAGGTATTGCCTTCCCTGCCGGTGACCGTAGTCGTGCCGGCATGGGCATAGTTGCCATAGCCCCCGGCAGAAGCGCTGGTATGGGAGTAGCTGGCCCCGCCCCTGGTGGCTCCGCTGCAACTGCGGGACGCGCCCCAGGCGAATACGCCGGAGGTTGTGAGCGTGAGTGCCGCGCAAGCGCTGGCCATGACGGCGAAAGTTCTGATTTTCATAAGTGGCGTTGAGTAGGTTGGTTGAGCAGGGTTGAATTCAATTGGCGCGGGTCATTTTCACTTCGTTGGTATCAGGCAGCGGCTGACCGTTTAGCTTTTGCTCCTTGGATTGCCAAGTGAAGGCGTTTGGAGCTACGGGTTTGGCGATGTTGGTGGAGGTGACTTTGCTGCCATCCGCCAAGGTGGCCTCGGTCTTGACGACCCACTTGTCGCCGTCCCGCGTCCAAATACTCTGACTCACCCCGCCATCGGCTTGAAAGCCCCACGACCGGATTTGTTTGGCAGCCGCGTCCCACCCGATCCACTGCGTGGCTTGGAGCAGACTGGCATCCTTGTAGTCCACCGTGCGGGTGGAAATGATGAAGTTTTGGCCCGGTGCCCATACAAAACTGACATGCCCTGTTTCCTGGCCGGCGGCACCCGCGGCGGGGGCGGCATCGAGCCACTCGCCGATGGCCCATTCCAGCCCGCGCAAGTTCTCATAGTTGCTGGGGCCGGGGTCGGCGAATTCCCGCACGCTGGCGAGCAGCCATTGCTCGCCCGTTTTCACGAACATATTGGTGTAACGGGCGCGACTGGGTGCGGTGCCGTCCGGCGGGATGACCACCGATGTGCCGTCCTCTACGGCGGTGTCAGGAGTGGGGAATTTGAGAGAGGCCACGTCGATGCGCAGCTTCATGCCTGGGTGCGCGGCGAAGAGTTCCGCATAGGACTTTTCGATCGCCTCGCGGCCTTGCAACACGCGGCCGGTGTCATCGACATAATCGCCGTCGGGCGTCCAGAACGCGGCCAACGCCTTGGCGTCGCCCTTGTGAAAGGCCTCGACAAAGGCGTTCGCGGTTGTGAAAACGGCCGCCTGCCGGGAGTCGGCCTCGGCAGCTTGGAGAACGGCTCCACCGCCAACGACGAAGCCGATGGCAAGTGGGAGAATGGTATGGATCAGGTGGTGTTTCCTCATGGTATTGGTGGTTGGATTGTGGTTGGTTGGATTGTGGTTGGTTGGATTGTGGTTGGTTGGATTGTGGTTGGTTGGATTGTGGTTTGGTGATCAGGTCTTGCTTCGGTAGCGCATTCGCGGGCCACCCCCAGGGAGCCGGCCCGCGTGGTTCACCATCGTAACGTCAGGTGCTTACCGGCTGGCAACTTGGCCCAGACCGAGAACTTTGAAGCCGGGCTTGCTCTGGGTGTCGGCGTTCACCGGTTTGTCGGTGAAGACGAGGGTGGTGCCGGGCACTACGACCGAACGCAAACCAGCATAGAAGCCGTCGGCGATGCCTGCTTTGCTTGCCATCTCAGCGATGTTTGGATCGTTCGCGGCCGGTTTGCCATCGACCCGGATCCATTTCCGTTTGCCCTGCGCGTCCACGCCATCGAGCGCGCTATACACATGCAAACCGCGGATCGCGACGTTGCGCACCGTGGTCCGACCGATCTCGACGCCGTTGCGATAGGCATAGACCTGCTGGTCCGGTTCCGAGATGATGATCGTGACCGGTCCGCTCGGCGCCTTCTCCGGCGTCCAGGTGAATTGACCCCTGGCCAGCTTGGTATCCGCGGCCGGTGGCGTGGCCGGCGAGAAGAGCATTCCCGGATGCACCGTCTCCCGCGGCGCGGAATGTTCGTCGGCGATGATCACGGTGATGCCCTTTTGGGTGACGCCATAGAGCAGCTTGGAAAACTCTAGCGGCAGTCGCACGCAGCCATGTGAGTCGGGATAGCCGGGCAATTGCCCCGCGTGCAACGCGATGCCGCCCATGGTCAGCCGTTCCATGTAAGGCATCTCCGCGCCCTTGTAGATCGAGGACTCGTGTTTGACTTCCTTTTCCATGACCGTGAACACCCCGATCGGGGTGGGATGCCCGGGCCGGCCCGTGCTCACGCTGCTGCGCGCGATCTGCACGCCGTTGCGATACACATGGGCCACCTGCTCCGGCACGCTGACCACGAGGAGCACCGGCCCGGCGGGCGCACGCTCCGGCTCCCAGACAAAGTCGCCGGCCTTCAGCGTTTCCGTGGCCGCAGGCACCTGATTACCTTCGGTAAAGACCTCGGCGCTTGCCGCCAGCGGCAGTCCGGCGGCGATGGTGGAAAGGATGATGGTGCGCAGCGCACCGCGAAGGATCATGGGATTGAGTTTCATAGTGGTTGGATGGGAGGGGTGATCGGTTACTCGTTTGGATTGGCTGGTTTTCCGGAAGACACTGGGGTATCGCTGGCGGCTTTGGCCACGCTTTGGACGCAGCGGAAGCCGAGGTGGCTCATCCCGGTGTCGGTGGGTGATCCGCGCCGGGCACTGGGCCGGTAGCCTTCGCTGTAGGATTCATGGCAGAGAAAGGAGCCGCCTTTCATCACGCCCTCATGCTGCTCGGGATGGCCCGGTGAATAGCTGGAAGTTGGGCCAGTGGGATTGACGGCGGTGCCGGCCAGTTTGGCGCGGGCGAGCGTGTCCACGCGATACCAGTCGCCGCACCAGTTCCAGACGTTGCCGCCCATGTCGTAGAGGCCATAGCCATTGGCCGGAAAGGTTTTGACCGGAGACGTGCCGGTGAAGCCGTCTTCAGCGGTGTTCTTGCTGGGGAAAGTGCCGGTCCAGGTGTTGGCCATGAATTTCCCGCCAGGCTTGAACTCATCGCCCCAGGCAAAACGCCGGCCCGCGACTCCGCCGCACGCGGCGTATTCCCACTCGGCTTCCGTCGGGAGCCGCCTACCCGCCCATTTGGCGTAGGCGACCGCATCATCCCAGGCCATCATCACGACCGGGTGTTCCTCGCGGCCTTTGAGATCGCTTTTCGGTCCTTCGGGATGCTGCCAACTGGCCCCGTGCGTCCAGGCCCACCAGCTTTCCCCGGCCCGCGGATCGACCGGGCCTGGCGGCGGGGAAAAGGTCACGCCCCCCGGCTGCAACTGCTCGTCGCTGGGTTTCGGGGTGCCGGGCGGGACGGTTTTTTTGATTTCCTCCCAATTGATCGGGCGCTCGGCGATCGTCTTGTAGCTCGTGGCTTCGACGAACTTTCGGAACTGGGCATTGGTCACGTCGCACGCATCCATCCAAAAAGGATCCAGGGTCACCTGCACGACCGGTTGCTCATCCCTCCGGCTGCCGGGAAGCGTGCTGCCCATGGCAAAGGTACCGCCAGGAATGAGCACCATGCCGGGAGGCGGTGGTGACTCGGCAAAGACAGTCCCGGCGAGACTGCCGGCGAGAAGGATCGAATGAAGGGACTTGCTCATAAAAGAAAACTCGGGGCAGTGGGGTTGCCACCTGATCGGTTTGGTGTTGGTGGCCGAATGACAGGTCTTGCTTCGGTGGTGAATTCGCGGGCCGCCTGCTGGGAACCGGCCCGCGCGTTTCATGTTCGGAGATTCTTACGGCTGGCGCTGGACGCCGATTTGGGGGCTCTTCACGGGCTTGGCCATGCCGAAGAAGATGACGACGCCGGAGCCACCACCGAGGGTGCTGTAAGCTTCGGGCACTTGGCCGAATTCCGCGGGCCAGTATTGCCAGTTGTTCGTCACCCACACGTCGCCGCTCGGGCTGATGCCGATGTCCACCTGCATTTGCAGGCCACCACCGACGTAGCCGCTGGCGGGCGAGATGGCGTCGCCGGGGCGTTTGCCAGGCGGGTTGGCGTCTTCGCGGAAGCCCGCGAGTTCGACGATGCCGGCTTCGGCGGTGGTGAGATTGGCGACCCAGGCGTGGTCGTTGCCATCGAGGGTGACGGTCCATGGGCCGGTGAGACCTTGGCCAAAGATCGGCGAGAAGGGCGCTTCGCTGCCATCGGGGCGCAGCACGGTGACGCTGCCGCCTTCCCATTTGCCGGGCGTCTGCGCCGCCATGTTCTTGACCATGGTGAAGGTCATGCGATCGGCGGCGTCCGGGTCGCTATTGCCGAGGCGGAATTTGTAGGACATCAGCATCTCGCCAAGGTGTAGGCCGCCGCGCTCGGAGCTGCCGAAGCGGTTGCTGATCCAGACGTTGCCGTAGCTGTCGATATTGAGCCCGCTGCCGGAGAAGCCGGACTTGAAGGTCTCGACCTTGGTTGGGTTCTTCGCGTCGAAGCGGGTGACGTGATCGGCCGCGACGCTGGTGACCCAGATGCGCTCCTGCTGGTCAATGGCCAGGTGGAAGGGGACGGCCATCTTGTAGGGATTGCTGATCGGGTTGGAGGTCGGGTTTTCGAGGAGCAGTTCGCCTTTCGCCATGTCGCCGCCGGGGAAGCGGACGACCTTCATGCCGGTGGCGTCGAGCGCCCAGATGTCGCCGTTGGGCGCGGCGATGATGCCCTGCATTTTGCCGAGTTTGCCGCCAAAATTGAGGCCCTCGGGCGGAGTGAGCGGTTTGCCGGTTTTGTCGAAGACGGAGATGGTGTTCGAGGTCGTGCTGGTGACCCAGCAGTTGTCCTTGGCGTCGATGGCAAGGCCAAAGCCCGGCCCGAGCAGGCCGCCGCCAGTGAACCCTTTGACCGCGGGTGACAGCGGTTTGCCGTTGGGTGAGAACTTGGCCAGCGTGCCGTTCCAGAAGATGGAGTGGCTTTGCGAGCCGACCTGGAAGTTCGACGCGATCCAGGCGTTGCCCTCGCTATCGAACATCACCTTGGCACCGCCGCTCAGACCACCGCCGGAGAACTTCAGCGGCAGCACCCACGCGCTAGGCGCGACGGAGAGATAAGGCACGAAGGGCGCGGGCGGGAGCAGCTTGCCCTTCGCGACGGGATAGAACTCGCCGAACAGTGCGAACGTCCGCTCCGGCAGATACCAGGAGTAGCGCGCGATGGATTCCGCAGCGCTGAGCGTGTCCGCGGGGACGACGCCGGTCGGCGGCGTGGCTGCGGCAAAGAAGCGGGCGGAAGCATCGGGCGTCACCTGGGTGATGGCGCCGGCGAGGACGTTGGCCAGAGTGCCGAAGTTCGCCATGGTCGGCGTCTGCGTGCTATTTTCGCCATTGAGGATCGCCCCGCCGAACTCGCCCGTCTCGAGATTCACGAAGCTGGGGACATTGCCCGCGGCGATGCGCAGACCGAGGGCCTTGCCGCTGAGCTTCTCACCTTGCAGGAACTGATTGGAGGTCCACACCGAGGCGACGGTGCTGAATTCATTGACGATGACTTGCTTCGGCGGCGTGCCACCGAGGATCGCGAGCAGCGAAATTGCAGCGTTCGGGCCTCTCCCGGCCTGAGGCGTGCCGCCCTTGGCAATGACGTAGAGCACGCTGTCGGCGGGCGCGTCGGCGTAGGTGAGCGCAAACGCGCCGTCGTCACCGGCCTTGCCCTGCGCCAGTTGCTGCGGCTCGCCAATGCCGGCGGCGTAAAGCGTAACAGCCGAACCGGCGATCGGCTTGCCAGCGCCCTGAACGCTGCCGGCCAAGTTCGCTGCGGCTGCGTGCAAGTTGCCAATAAGAATTACAACCGCTACAGCGAGCGCAGTTCGGCTGGATTCGATGAAATTACTGGGAGTCATGGTTTTCACTATGGTGGTTTGGGGGTGCTTCGGTTGTGAATTCGCGGGTCGCCTCGGTGAGGAGACGGCCCGCGTGGTTCACAATCGAAACCTCGGGGTTATTGCCCGGCGTGGCGTTTCATGGCTGCCTCGATCTCGCCTTTCACCGCCTCAAGGTTGAAGCTGGCACCCTTTTGCATGGGCGGGTATTCGAGGGCCGTCATGGCCAGTTTGCCGACTTCCTGTTGGACAAACACGAAGCGCCAGAACTCATACTGGAACCAGGAGAAATACTCCTGCGATCCGGTAATCGTGCCTTGGCCCGGGAAGTCCAGCCGCTCGAAGGGATCGAGACGCAGGTTGGTCAGCACGGGGGCATCCACCTTTTGTTGGGTGCCGACCCAGCCGCCGGGCTGGTCAATGAAGCGGTACTTGAAATCGTCGATGCGGACCGCACCAAGGGTGCTTTCCGCAAAATAGAAGATTTCGTGGCGGGCGGATGGGCCTTTGCCCGTGACCAAAGCAGTCTGGTCATAGCCGTCGAGGTGATTCTTGTAGGTCGTGCCACCGATCGTCTTCCCTTTCAGCAATTCCGCGCCGATATTCGGGTTGCCGGCAGCGGCGACGAAGGTCGGGAGCCAGTCCTGGCTGGAGAAGAGGCCGTTTTGCACCACGTCGGCCGGCACCTTGCCGGGCCAGCGCAGGAGGCATGGTACGCGGAAGCCGCCTTCATAAATGGTGCCTTTCTGGCCGCGGAAGGGCGTGTTGCCGCCATCCGGCCAGGTGAAGGTTTCAGTGCCGTTGTCGGTGGTGAACATGACGATGGTGTTGTCGTCCACACCCATGTCCTTGAGCTTTTGCATGGTGGCGCCGACGATGTCGTCGAGCTGGGCCATGCCCGCTTCGTGAATGCTCCAACCGTTCTGCGAGTTGCGCATTTTCTCGTACTTGTCGGAAAGGTGCGTGACGATGTGCATGCGGGTCGGGTTGAGCCACAGGAAGAAGGGTTTGCCCTCGGCCTTGGCCTTGTCGATGAACTTGAAGGAAAGGTCCTGGATTTCATCGTCCACGGTTTCCATCCGCTTGGGATAGAGCGTGCCGGCGTCTTCGATTTTCTGTTTGCCGACCTTGCCCCAGCGCGGGTCCACGGTCGCGTCGTCCTTGTCGGAGGCCCAGCAATGGACCATGTTGCGCGGGCCGACCTTGTTCAGCAACTCCTGCGGGTAGCCGGGATGCGCGGGATCCTCCATCGCATCGAGGTGATAGAGATAGCCGAAGAACTCATCGAAGCCGTGCACGGTGGGCAGGAATTCGTTGAGATCGCCGAGGTGGTTTTTGCCGAACTGGCCGGTGGCATAGCCCTGTTCCTTCAGGGCGGTGGCGATCGTGATTGCCTGCGCGGGCAGGCCGACTTTTGCACCGGCCTGGCCGACGGTGGTCATTCCGGTGCGGATCGGCAACATGCCGGTGATGAAGGCCGCGCGGCCCGCCGTGCAACTCGCTTCCGCGTAGTAGTCGGTGAAGCGCATGCCTTCCTTGGCGAGCTTGTCGAGGTGCGGAGTCTTGCCGGACATCATGCCCTGATGATAGGCGCCGATGTTGAACCAACCGATGTCGTCGCCCATGATGACGACAATGTTGGGTTTGGCCGCCGCGGCCGTGGCGGCGGAGGCTGCAAATGCCAGCCCGAGAGCGAGCGTGGTGATACGACTTCGTTTCATTGTTTGTGTTGTTGTATGGTGCGTGGTTCGGTTTGTTTTGGTGTCGGTGCCAGCATTGTGCCGGATGCCGATAGATTCGTTTTCGCTCAGGGCTTCTCGACGGTGATGGCCACCGCTTCGGTTTGGCGGATGGTCACGCTGTCGCCGACTTTGACTTTGGCAAGGTTGATGTGGTCGCCGACCTTGAGGGTCTTGGAGTTGCCTTCCTTGGTCTTGAACGTCACCTTGCGGGCCTTGGCGTCGATGGCGGTGATTTTGACGGTGGCGGCCACGGTATCGGCCATGATCACGCCGGGTTTGGCCCCGAGGGGCGAGAGCGCGGCGACGGCAGCACCCGAAGTGCCGATCGGCTCGCCTTTGTCGAGATAAGCGGCGATTTCCTCCGTCACGATGACATTGACGCGATCATTGATGTGGATCTGGTTGAAGTTCGCCACTTCCGGCCCGCATTTGACCGTGGTGCGTTTGCCGTTGGTCAGGGTGAGTTTGAGCTTGCGGGTGGTGGCATCAATGCCGGTCACGGTGGCGGTGGCCTTGACGGTATCCACGACGGTGGTGCTGGTCGCAGATTTCTTGATGGTCGTGCTTTCCACGGTGGGAATGGTGGGGGCGCAGGAGCTAACGGCAAACAGGGCGACTGGCAGCGTGGCCAGGATGGCGGATTTCAGGGGTGTTGGTTTCATGGGGTAGTGGTGTGATTCGGGTTGGAAGAGGCGGGGAAAAGGTCAGCGGGCCGGGGCGTGGAGCGCCCAGTGGATGGCGTCGAGCAGGGCCTGGGTGTCCACGGGTTTGCGGAAAAAGGCGGCGGCTCCGGCTTCCCGGGCGGCGGTCCGCATTTCCTCGCTGTCGTGGGCGGTGATGAAAATCAGAGGCAGATCGTGGCGGCTGGCGTTGAGCCGAATTTTCAAGTCGAGCCCGCTCATGCCGAGCAAGGTCATGTCCGCCACGATACAGCCGGGGTTCGCCAAGTCTGCCGTGGCGAGAAACTCCTCCGCCGAGGCGAATGATTTCGAAGCAAACCCGGCGGAACTCATCACGCGGCCCAGCGCGCGGCGGATGCTCGCGTCGTCGTCGATGATGAAGATGGTATGCTGGTAAGCCATTGGCAGCATTCATTGTGGCACAATAACGAAAGCCGCGCTATTGGACCTTAGTCCAATAGCGACCCGCGTCACGGTTGGGCTGCGGCAAATCCCGCCGCGGCGCACAGCCGCACCAGTTCCGCAACCGAGGTCACGCGCATTTTGTCCATGACCCGTGCGCGGTGAACTTTCACCGTCTTTTCCACGATGCCCAGACGGTCGGCGATCTGTTTGTTCAAGGCCCCGGTGATGACCCAAGCCATGACGGCGTGTTCCCGTTCCGTTAAGAGGTTGATGCGGTCGCGGATGGCTTGAACTTGCGCTCCATCCGCCAGAACTTGCCGGTGTTTCGCCACCGCCTCGGCGATGGCCTGCAGCAAGTCCACGTCATCGAAAGGTTTGGAGAGAAAGGTAACCGCGCCCCGCCTCATCGCCTCGACGGTGGCCGGGATGGTGCCGTTGCCGCTGATGAAGATGATGGGGCAGGCGGTCGGGCTGGGCGAGAGCCTTTGCTGCAATTCCAAACCGGTGAGGCCCGGCATGGTCAGGTCCAGCACGAGGCAGGCGGGCTGAGTCAGCGGCGCTGTTTGAGAGGCCAGAAACTGCTCAGCCGAGGGAAACGTGCGCGGCTCGTAACCCGCCTGCCGTGCCAGCCGGGCAAGGCTCCGCAGGACGGAAGAGTCATCGTCCACGATGAATACGGTTGGTCGCGCGGCTGCCATGGGTGTGTGTGGCGAGTGAAGCCGTCCGGGCGCATCTTGCAAGGCATTTCACGCGTTTGCCGCTGGCAGGATCAAGTGGAAAACCGCGCCCCCTGCCGGGTGGTTTTCCGCCAGAAGTTTGCCACCAAAGCGCTCCGCGATGCTGCGGCTGATCGACAACCCAAGCCCCAGACCGCCCGGTTTGGTGGAAAAAAACGGGTCGAAAAGACGGGGGATGATCTCGGGAGGAAGGCCAGGGCCGGAATCATGCACGCTGACGGTCACCGTGCCATCCTGCCATGCCGTCGTGATCTTCATGGCGTCCCGCGGCGGTTCCTCTTTCATCGCGTCAAGACCGTTGATCACCAGATTGATGAGCACCTGATGGATCTCCACTCGTTCCGCTCGCACGGGGGGCAGCGTCTCGCCGAGTTGGATCTTCACCTCCTGCTGCCGGGCGACGATCTCACCGTGCAGCAAGGACAGTACTTGGGTGACGGCATCATTCAGACTAAAGCACTGGTGCTCCGTCGGAGCATCCTTCTTTAACATGGCCCGCATGCCATGGATGATGCCGCCAGCCCGTTTCGCATCGGCGGCGATGTCGTCGAAAATCTCGGCCATTTCCGTCAGGTCGGGCGCTCGAGAGTGGAGGCTGCGACGACCAACCTGGGCGTTGCTAAGCATGGCGGCGAGGGGTTGGTTCAGTTCGTGGGCGATGGTTCCGGCCATTTCCCCCAATGTGTTCACCCGCGCAAGATGGGCCAATTCGGTGCGCTGTTGAGCCAATTCCCGTTCCGCTTCCTTGCGTGCCGTAAGATCCATGGCGACGCCGCGAACCCGGATCGCCCGCATTCCGTCCCGTTCCACCCGCCCGCGCACCGCGATCCAACGAACGTGATTGCCGGGCAGAATGACCCGGTACTCCCGCTCGTACTCTTCGTCTTCCAGCAGCGATTTCGCCAACGCCTGTCGCGTCGCATCGCGATCCACCGGGTGCACCGCTTCGAAAAAGCGGTCTCGATCCAGCGGTTCAGCCGCCGTAAAGCCGAACAGCTCGCGGCCCGCGGCGTTGGCCCAGAGTTCATCCCGGCCGATGTTCCAAACCCAGAGGCCAAGGCGCGTGGCATCCGCCGCCAAACTGAGCCGCTGTTCGCTTTCGCGAAGCTCGTCGGCTAGTTTTGCCGCCCGGATCAGCCCGTCACTCAATTCCACGGCCATTACGACGACGATTCCGGTGAAAAGCAGGCTGGCGGTGATCGGAGTTTGGACGATATGCCACATCGCCAGCACGGTTTGAGCGGTGCCCGCCACCCCCATAAACGTGATTGCACCGACCAGGAGTTGCTTTTGCAGCGGATCGCCACGCCGCCAGACGGTCACTGCGGCATCCAGAATGAAGCACACAAACAACAGCAAACTCGCCTGGCCGACCAGCATCCACGGATTCGGCACCCCCACGGCGGTCGTGACGGTTTCGCCCAGCAACGGGACGGCGCGCAGCCCGGTAATCTCGCGGAAGTTCAGATTCGGCGAAAACAGGAAATCCAAACCCAGCGACAAGGTCCGCAACCCGCAGATTGTCCAGGCCAGCCACTTCCGTCCCGCCCGCAAGTGGAGTCGCGTGAAACCGACGAGTGCCAGAATGATGACCCAGGCCGGCAGGTGGGTCCAACGCAACGCGTTGCCGAACTCCGCGGTGGTCGTCGCCCTCATCATCCACAACTCGCAACCTGCGGCCCCGGCGCTCGCCAGCGCTGCCAACGCAAACAACAGATTGGCCCATGCGCTGCGACATTTGAACCAAACCACCAGATGCATCGCCGCCAGGGTGACGCACACCGCCCCAATCATCGACCAAATGGCAGTGACCCAACTCATGTCACCGGTGTGGGGCTTGGCATACGGATTGGGAATGTGTCCAGCATCCCTTCCGGAGTAAGATCTCGGCGGATGCCCCCCCGGGGTACAGTGTTTTGGATTGTGCGGCCATTGGAATGCCCAGCAGGCTACCCTTTGGCGAGGAGGAAGGGAAGTGGAAATCCGGGCGTGATTCACCGTTAATCGTCGCCCTTGAGCTTTAGCGGGATCTGTGTTGCTGACTGCCAGCCCAACCAGAGCTTCAAGGGCTGGGCGGCAACCGCATTTTAGGCACTGCACAAATCCAGTGCAAGTGAGTCAGTATTCCCAGCCTCGGATTTTGCGTTTGGTGCCGCGTGGGAGCACGTTCCGCTCGCACAAGGGATGGCAATATGGCCGGCCCTCTCATCCACATTCCGCGTTGGTTAGGCGCACCATTAGACGGAAATCCGTCCCGTTGGCATGCGGATTGTACGGCCCCTCATTCGCCGTCGCTGGCGGGGAGCGTCACCACCCGCGCGCGGCGGTCCCAATCGAAGGTGTTGTCCCACTGGCCCGGCTTGGGCAGGATGCCGAACCAGGCGTCCGCGTCGGCTTCAGTGGCAAGTTCTCTGTAGTGTTTGAAAATGATCGCCGCCGAATTCCCAGCTTCAAGGGCAACCTGGTCGGCGCTTTTCACCTTGGCGATGCGGTAGCTGATGAACGAGTGGCGCAGCACGTTGCGCGGCCATTCCAGCTTGAGCGCCCGAGCCAGTGCAGTCACCTCGCGGTGAAGCAGGGAGTGTCTGACCACCCTGCCCTTGCGCGGCAGCGGCTCGATCCACGCCCGCAGGTTGTCGGTGATCGGGATGATCCGGCGTGACGCGGTCTTGGCCTGACTGGCCCGCAGCTCGATAGGGCCGCGTTCAAGATCCACGGCGGACCAGTCGAGCCGGTTGAGTTCCGCCATGCGGATGCCGGAGAACGCCCCGATGGCGAGGATGGGCACCAGATGGGCTGGGGCGGCATGCAGGATTTGCGTCATCTCCTTCGGTGTGAACACCGCCACGTCGTCATTCTTGACCTTCACCTTCTTGATCTGCTCGGCGGCCGTCATGCGCTCGGCTGGCAGGTAGTTGCGCTCGCGGGCGAAGGAAAAGAGGACTTTGACGCAGAGCAGCATGGAATTGCGCGAACCGGCCGACACGTCCAGCCCCCGCAGCCAGGCGTCCACGTCGGACGAGGAAAGATCGAGAATCTCGCCGGGGAAGGCGTCGGCGAAGCGGTTCAGCACCGTCCTGAGCTGCGACACGTAGGACTTGCTGGCCCCGTCCTGCTGGCGGGCAGCGACCAGTTCGTCCACGACTTCCTGGACGGCGGTGCGGCGGGTGAGCGGCTGGAAATGCCGGCGGTAGTCGCCGACCAGCGTGGTGAGCGGTTCGCCGTCGGCGAGGCTGCGGGCGCGGGTGTAGTTCTCGACGGCGGCGACCAGCGGGATGCCCGAACCGGCGAGGAGTTGGAGCGCCTTGGCGTAGTCGTCACGCTCGTGGGGTTTGAGGTCGGTGACGTGCTGCCTGCCCGCCTGGATTCGCTGCGCCACGAACAGGCCTTCCTTGTTGGCCGCCTCCAGGGTGGTGAAGAACTGGCGCAGGCGTTTGCCGTCCCGGTAGTGGGAGATGGCGAAGCGGATCCTGCCGCCCGAGTCGCAGCGATAGATTGGCACGCTGGCCGAGCCGAACCTGGCGGTGGCTGCGGGTTTGCCGTGCTTGCCGCGCTTGGGAGTTGGGGGGCAGAGGACGGATTGGTTAGGGTCCGCGTGAGTTGTCGCCATTTTGTCGCCAGGTGCTTCCATGGCGCTGGAAATGGTGTCAACTTCAGCGGATTTTCCGCTGGAACCCATTGGGAATGAATGGGTTGTGGGTTGGTACCCCGGCTTGGACTCGAACCAAGGACCAATTGATTAAGAGTCAACTGCTCTACCAACTGAGCTACCGAGGCATTGCACAGCCGAGCCTGTGGCATGACGCTGGGAAAGACGCCCGGCACAGCCTCGACAGAGGAGTCTTAGCAGGCCTGCCACAGGACGCAACCGCAAATATCAGAAAAATATCAGAAAGATTTGCCGGGGGTGGGGTCCATTTCTTGCCAGTCCGAGTCTTCGGTCTTGAGTATTGCCGGGCGGTGCTCTTCAGTCTTGGGCATGTCCCACTGGTTGATCAAATCCGAGCCCGTGCTTGCGGCCATGGGTGTCTGCCACCGCCGCACCCGGCTTGCCATCATCCCGGCCAGCGCCTGCAAACCCGGCACGCCGCATGGCTAAGGCTCGCATTTGCCGCTTCGCTGCCGACCCACATTCATTTCACCCCGTCGCCTCATGGAAGATCCACCTGACCTGTCATCACCGCAACCGGCCCCAGCAGAGGCTGCCCCCAGCCCGGCCGGGTGGCACGCTTGGCTGAAAGAACATGGCCCCAGGCTGTTGCTCTTTGCCCGCCAGCAAACCCGTTCCCACGAGGACGCCCAAGACGTCTTGCAGGATGCCTTGGTGAAACTGGTGGAGAAACTCAGCAGCGGCGAGTTTGTCGGCGGGAAGGAATCCTGGATGCCCTATCTCTACACCAGCATCCGCCGGCTTGCCATCGATCTGAGCCGCCGCGATGATCGCCGCAAGCGCCGCGAAGACAGCGTCACCGAAGACTTTGAGGCCGATCAACGTGAAACGTTCCACCCTTGGTTTGAAACCGATTCCTCAGATGACGACACCCGCAACCAGCTCGAAGCCAGCCTCAAGGAACTGCCGCCAAAGTTCACCGAGGTCATCATCATGAAAATCTGGGGTGAGCAAACGTTTTCAGAAATCGGCGAAATACTTGGCATTTCTCAAAACACAGCAGCCTCCCGGTATCGCTATGGACTCGAAGCACTCAAACGCCAACTCGGCGGTGCCCGCCGCCGCGGCGACCTTTCAATCTGAATCCATTCCTGCCCATGTCTCCCGATCTCCAAGCACTGGAAGCCAAGCTCACAGGACTCCGCCCGGCAGCCCTGGAAGGGATGCTGCTGGCACGTCTGGAAGACTCCGCCGATGGCACCCTCACCATGCCGCTCCCGGGCGCAGCGGAATTCGAGGACTCGCTGCGCCAAAGGCATCCGGCACAGCTCCCACCCGCCCTCATGGCGGCCTTGGCAGCCACCCTCGGCGACCCCGCCACCACGGCGAGCGCCACCATCATCCCGTTCCCGAAAGCCGCGCCGGTGCCTGCCGTCCGCACCCGCCATGGCAATCGCTCGATGCTCGCCGCGGCTGCCGCCGTCGCCCTGCTCGGTGCCGCCGCAGCTTGGTTCGTGCCCGCCAAGGCCCCGCGGCAAAGCGTTGCCGCGCCCATCACGCGTCCGCCCCAGGCCCCGCCGTTCGCCACCACGCCCGCAGCCCCGGAATTGCAGGACTTCGTCCCCGATGAAATCAAATCCGGCCTTAGCCAGGCCAGCGATGAAGGCGTCCTCTGGCAACCCAATGAGCAACCCCGCCGCGTCGTCAAAGTCGTCTATTGGGACCGCGTCACCTTCGTCAATCCAGAGGGCAAGAAAATCGAATGCGAAACCCCCCGCATCGAATACATCCTCGTCCCGGAGAATATCGATTGAGGGCAGTTTCCCCGACAATTTCACGCACCTACTACGCTCATAGTATGAAAGCCATGAAAATCAGCCAAGTTCCCCTCCTTGCCGGCGGCCTCGCCGCCATCCTTGCGACTCCGCTGCCGGCCATCGAGCCGCCTGCGGACCAGGCCCCACCACCGCCCGTTGCAGCGGCCCCCGCCGCGCCGGGCGGGCAGGCTGTGGTGCCCGCGCCTGCCAATGCCCAGCTCGCCCCCTATCTGGGCATTGGCAGTTCCCATGTCCCCGAGGTGCTCGCCGCCCACCTCGGGCTCAAGACCGATGAAGGCATCGTCATCCGGGCCCTCGACCCGGAAGGCCCCGGGGCCAAGGCCGGCCTCGCCGAGCACGATGTCATCACCCGCGTCGGCGGCCAGGCGGTCGGTTCGCACGCCGATCTGGTCAAACAGATCCAAAGCCACCGGCCGGGTGATGAAATCTCGCTTGATCTCATCCACCAGGGCAAGCCCGCCACCAAAGCCATCACGCTGGCCGCCCGGCCCGATGGCGGAGGCCTTGCCGCCGCCCCGCCGGAACTGGACAACCTCATGCTCGATGGCATGCCACAGGAGCAAGCCAAACGCATCCAGGAAGCCATTGATCGCCAGCTCCGCGGCATGCAAGGCGGGGCCGCCATCCCTGGCGCTGTCCCACAGATGAACGAAGCCATGAAGGAATTGCAAAAACGCATGGCCGAGGCCATGAAAAACGGCATGCCGCGGCCCGGCGGCGGTCTCAAGGTGCAAGGCAGCGCGGTCTTCCGCATGGTCGATGAAACCGGCAGCATCGAAATGAAATCCGTGGACGGCGGCAAAGAGGCCACCGTCCGTGACAAAGACCACAAGATCACTTGGACCGGCCCGTGGGACACCGCTCAGGACAAAGCCGCCGCTCCTCCGGCAATCCGCGCACGCATCGAAAAGCTGAACCTCGACGATAACTTCAATGGCAACGGCCTCCGCCTGCAATTCGGCGGGGACGGCCTCATTCAACCCGAAGCCGAACCCGAAGTGGAAGCCGCGCCCGAGGTGGAACTCCAGATGGAAAACCGGTTCAGGCAAGTGCCGGATCGCGGCCCCGTTCAGCCTGCGCTGGAACCCGATGCCGAACAACCCGAGCCCCCTGCTCCCAAAGGCGCGCCGATCGAATGATCGCCGGATCTTTTCACCTCCGTGCAAGCAATGCTTGCGGTTGCGGCTGATCTAGGCTAACCAGAGTCATGCTTGCCGAAGTTCGCGCCCTGTTGATTCTCCAAGACCGAGACCGCCGCCTGCTGGCGCTGGCCAAGGATCTTGAAAAGCTGCCCCAAGACGAGGCCCGGGCCAGATCCAAACTCGCCGGGGATGAGGCCGCCGTGATCAAGGCCCACGACGCCCTGCTCGCTGCAGAACTGAAGGTGAAGAAAATCGAACTCGACACGGAAACCCGGCGCACCACCATCAAACGCCTCAAGATCCAACAATTCGAGACCCGCAAGAACGACGAATACCAAGCGTTCAGCCACGAAATCACCCGCTACGAAAAGGAAATCGACGGCTTGGAGACCCACGAGCTGGAAGCGATGGAAGCAGTGGACAAACACCGGGAAGTCCACACCAGCGCCAAAGCCACCCTCGCCCACACCCGGACCCTGGTGACCGAGGATCTCGCCTCAATCGTCGAACGCAAGCAGCGGATGGAGTCCGAACACGCCGCAGTCACCGCCGAGCGTGCCACGCTGGCCAGCCGGGTTCCAGGCTCCGCGCTCACGCTGTATGAACGCCTCATGCGCACCAAGGTTGGCCTCGCCGTCGCCCCCATGGCCGAAAGCCGTTGCGGCGGTTGTCACATCAAGCTGATCGCCTCCACGGTGATCAAAGCCCAAGCCGACCAGGAAATCACCCAGTGCGAAAACTGCGGTCGCATCCTCTGCGCCGGGGAGTAGCGCCCATCACGCATCAGCTTCTCCCCATCCCGAAGCGACGTTCGAGTTCCCTGATTCCGAACTCACTGAGGGTCGGTCGCCCGTCCGGGGTGCAATAGGGCAGCTCGCAGGCGAACAACTCCGCCAACAACAATTCGACTTCCGCAAGCTTTGGGGACACCAGTGACGCGGCCCGTTTCGCCATCAGGCGAGCCATCCGTTCAAACGCGAAGCGGGCTCCCGGCACCGAGTCATGCAGCAGTTGATCCATCAGCGCCCCCAGAAACGGGCGCGGATCATCGACCGGCAGGCAGGTGGGCAGGCACCGCACCTGCAAGGTGTTGCCGCCGAACGCCTCCACCTCGAGGCCCGCCTCCGCCAACGCCATCCGCTCCCGCAATACCAGATCCAAATCCCGCGGATCCAACTCCAGCAACACCGGCACCAGCAAACACTGCGTCTCAAGCAGGCCGGCATGCTGCCGCAACAGTTGCTCATAGAGAATCCTTTCCTTCGCCGCCTTCGGATCGAAGATGACCAAGCCGTCCTCACTCTCCATCACCACAAAGCGATGGTGCAGCAGACCCATGACCCGGAAATCCGGACGCCGCTCAAGCATGGGGATGGGTTCCTCCGCTGGCACGAAAACCGCTTCCGCCTCCACTGCCGGGCCACCCGGCTGTCCCGGCTGTCCCGGCTGCCCCGGTTGTCCCGGTTGTCCCGGTTGTCCCGGTTGTCCCGGTTGTCCCGGTTGTCCCGGTTGTCCCGGTTGTCCCGGTTGTCCCGGCTGTACCGGCAGCCCCGGTTGTCCCGGCTGTACCGGCAGCCCTGCCTGCACCGGCCTGCCTTGAAGCGGCTGGTGTTGGTCGTCGCTGGATTCTCCAGTGCCCGGAGGTCCCGGCGCCACCTGGGCCTGTAGCGACGGTCGGTGCTCGTTGCCAGTCAGGGGCCCACGCACAGGCTCAGGCTGTGAGACCGGCCGTGGGGTCGGCGGACGCAACCCGGCAAGCACGGCTGCCAGAATCGTGTCCCGCACCTCAAGGGGACGGTGAAACCGCACCTCGCGTTTCGCGGGATGGACGTTCACATCCACCAAGGCTGGCTCCAGCTCGATCCACAACCAGGCCGCAGGAAACATCCCTTCGGCCAGCGCTCCCCGGAAACCCTCGGCCAAGGCCCTTGAAATCACCGCATCCTCCACCGGTCGGCCGTTCAGGAACACGAATTGATGGCGCCGCCCCTTGCGGGCATGGGCTGCGGGAAGCACCAAGCCCTCCACCACCATGCCGTTGCCGTGGGAGCCCGGCAGGGTGATCAATTCCCGAGCAAGCTCCGGCCCGAGAAGCTGCCTCACCCGGTCCACCGCCCGCACCACCGGTGCCAAATCAAACACCTCGCGGTCGTCCCGCCGCAAGCGGAAGCGGATGTTAGGCGCGGCCAGCGCCAGCAGGCGCAGTTGATGCTCCACATGCGCCGCTTCGGTTGATTCCGCCCGCATGAACTTCCGGCGGGCCGGCATGTTGAAGAACAGCGCCTTCGCTTCTATCATCGTTCCCGGAGCGCAGCCGGCCTCCCGCACGTCACGCAGTTTCCCGCCTTCCACCAGAATTTCCGTCCCTGCCACCGCGTCTGCCTCCCGCGTGACCATCCGGAATCTCGAGACACTGGCAATGCTCGGCACCGCCTCACCGCGAAACCCCAAGGTCCGGATCGCCGCCAAATCCCCTGCCGTGCGCAACTTGCTCGTCGCGTGCCGTTCCAGCGCAAGCAAGGCATCTTCGCGCGACATCCCGCAGCCGTCATCACTCACGCGGATCAATGCCGACCCGCCCCGATCCACGTCCACGCGGATCTCGCCAGCCCCGGCATCAATGCTGTTCTCCACCAACTCCTTCACCACTGAGGCAGGGCGTTCCACCACCTCTCCGGCCGCCACCTGGCTGGCCAGTATCTCTGAGAGCACTCGAATCTTCGGCATCGCCCCACCATCCATATCCTTCCCCGCCGCTTTTCCAACCCCAATCCATCAGCATGTCGGCGACGGTTCAAAACTAGATTTTTTGCCGGAGCAAAACTAGACAGATTTCAACGTGAAATGGCCGAGAATCGGGGGCCAGATTAACTTTGGTGAATGATCGAGCACCCAGAGCTTGCGAAACGGGTGGAAAAGC
>JAPLUI010000480.1 GCA_026397725.1 Verrucomicrobiota bacterium
CGCCGCAGTCAGCCAGTCGGCTTTGGCGGCGGCCGCCGGGATGAGTTCTCCTTTCTGATGGGCCACCCGCAACTCGATCTCGGCAACCTGGGCCTGCATCTTCCGCACCTTGAGCGCGTCCAGTTCGCCCTTTCCGGCGGCTGCCTGCTTGGCGGCCCTGACTTCGGCGGGGTGGGATTTCAACCACTCCCGCAATGGTGCGATGTGGATCCGTTGGCCGATGAATGCGCCGCACCCGGCGGCCTTGGCGCGGCGCATGACTGGCACGCTGATTTTCCAGAATGCGCTGGCCTGGGTCATGCTGTCGGCAACTTTCGTTTTGGTCTTGGTCATTGATTCGTATTGGTTGGGTGAAATTCTTTGATGTCTCACAGGAAAACTAGCTACCCCGGCCCTGACCGGGGATGGGTATCGGTGAAAGATAATTTCTAACAAGGGGGGTGGGGGGTAGGCATGGCGCCGGGGGAGGGCGTAGAACGCCCGTGGCGGCCTCGGGCTGGCGGATGGCACTATCCCAGGCGCGAAGTCTCGGGACGCGGTGGTGGCCGTGGGGCGGGTGCTGGTTGGCGTGCTGGTCGAGGTCACTCTTCACGCTGGTGATCGGCGAGGCGGCGGGCGTGTTCGAGGTTCCATGACTCGCACTTGATCCCCCGCGTTGCCAGCCACCGGACGCAAGCTGAGCCGACGACTTCAGACAAACGCCTGAGCCGACGTTCCGCGATGGCCTCCGGGGACTCGCCGGAATGCTCGATGCGTTTCCGGCGATAGGGGACTGGGCGGGACGGGGTTGGCATGGCTTCATGGTGGTGAGGTTCCTTTCGTTGGTTTCACCCGGCGGACGGTGGCACGTCCTAACGCCACGTCTGCCGCGTCAATGGCGAGTTGCTTGGTGAGCGGCAGGCAATGGAGGACGAGGTGGCCGGCGGCCCATTGTGGCGCGGTGGCGTCCGCCCTGGTGGCAATGACGAAGTGATGGGGACCGACGGCCGCCAGCGCTGCGGACGCGGCATGGCCAAGCGCGATCTTGCTAACGCCCGGAACGTCAAGCGGATGGTGCGGGAGGATGACGGGTGGCGAGGTCATTTCTCGAATGGCTTTGGAATGAACCGGACGTTCGGGCCGTCAAGCACGATGGGCAGAAGCGTGCCGTCCTGCCCGTGGTGCCGGTCCTTCACCACGGCGATCCCGATATGCTTGAACGTGGGGTTCGCGCCGGAGCGATCCTGCACGATCTGGAGGTGCAGGTCCGCATCCTCGTTGATGGCTTCGGCGTGCTTGGCCGCACCTTCCTTGTTGAGTTGCGACGGGATCAGCAGGCAAAAACCGAGTTCTTTCGATAGGTCTGCGAGGTGGTTTGACGCGTGGGCAAGTTGTTGCTCCCGACTCTCACGGCGCATCTCGGGGACCGGCCGGATGCGTTGCACGAAGTCAACCACGGCCACCTTGAGCGGACTCTTGCGATGGGCGCGGCGGATGCAGGATGCGATTTGATGGACGTTCGAGCCGATCAAATCATCGATGGCGAGAGGGCATGCCGCGATCTTTTGCGCGGCGGTGGCAATGGCCTGGAGCGTGTGCTTGGGCAGGGTTTCCAACTGGAACACGTCTCGGGCGTAGCGCAGCGGGTCCGTGATGGCGTCGGCGGGCCGGTGGGCGACGTAGGCAAGCAGCCTGTCCATGAACGCCTCCTCGGGCATCTCAAGCGAGCAGACGAGGGTATTGTGGCCGTCGATGGCGGCATCAATGGCGAGCTGTCCGGCCAAGGTGGTTTTGCCTCCGCCCGGATAGCCTGAGATTACAATCGTCTGCTTGGGGTGCAGTCCGCGGAAACGGCGGTTGATCTCGATCAGGCTGGTCTCGATGCCCATCGGGCTGGTCCGCCCGTTGCATAGTTGCTCAAAGCGATCAATGCAGCCACGCAACACGGCCTTGGTGCTCCTGGCGGGCCGCGTCGAGGTCAGCGTGTCATGGATGGCGGAGATTGGCGCGGATGTCACCTCGATGATCTCCTGGGCCTCTGCCGCCTCGTATGCAACCCGGTTCATCTCCGCTGCCGCCGTGATCGTCATGCGCCTGGCCAGCTTGTCTGTGAGAAAATCGATGTGGGTTTGAAATTGGGATGGGGCCGCTTGGTAGTTGTGAATGTCGGTCAGTGCCGACGGGCCGCCGATCATTTCCAACTTGCCCCGGTCAAGCAGCAGTTGGGTGAAGGAAACCAGCTCGATGGGCCTGCCCGAAACGGATAGTTCCTGGAGCAGGCTGAAAACCTCGCGATGGGCCGGTATGTAAAAATGCTCCGCCGTCAGGGTGGGGGCATCGTCGAGTTTCTCGGGGTATTGGAGAAGAACCGAGAGAACGGCCTTTTCGGGACCAAGGGCGTATGGATAGGGCGCGACGGTGTCCGGTTGTTGGTTCATGGCTTCGGGGTGAAGGTTCTGCCGCCGATGACTGCGGAGCCGTCGGGGGCGGGTTGTGGTTGCGGGTGTGATCCGTTTGCCGGCGGCTCGAAAATCCCCCGCCATCCATTCGCAATGCTATGCTGTATCGCGGTGATCGATCTTGCTTCACCCATGGCCAGCAATTTCTTGAATTGTCCTTTGGCGGATGTTGGGGTGATCTTGTGCTTGATCTCGATCCGGTGTTGCTCCCATTCCCGCCATACCTCCGCAAAGACTTCCGACGGAAACGGCATGACGAGGGAAATCTCTGATTTCGACTTCTTGGAAATCGAAGATGAACGCTCTTTTGCTTCCTTTGGTGCTTCCATTGGTGCTTTGTAGCTATCTCCTGCCCCACCCTGGGGTATCTCCTGCCCCACCGGTGGGGCATCTCCTGCCCTGGGTGGGGTATCTCTTACCCCACCCCCCAAGGTGAGCCGATAGCTATTGCTGCCGGGATCGCCCTTTTCCGTGATCGTCGTTTCCCATGTCAGAAGTCCATCGCACTTGAGTTTGCGGAGGGCGTTCTTGACGGTTGCCTTGCACACTCCTGATTCCGTCGCAATCGTCAGGTGACTTGGCCAGCATCTCCAGTTTTCATCCGCGTGATCGGCGAGAGTCATAAGCACGGCCTTTGCCGGTCCCTTCACCGGCAGCTTGCGGACTTCCTGCAAAAGTTGGTTGCTCATTTTTCCCCGTGCTCCTTGTTCCTGGGTCCGGTGATCGGTTTGAGTTCATCCAACAATTTCAGCAGCTTGACGGTCTGCCGCTGTCCGCGCCGGTCGGGCGGGTTGTCGAGGACGAATGCGAGCTTGTTGCCCTTCTTGCGTCGGCTCATTGGTTTGAAAGTTGGGTGAGGATATAGATCGTGATCCAAATGAGTTCGGTCTCGGTCATGGTCAGAATGGAAGGTTGCCGGGATTCTGTGCTGGCTCCCGGCGGGCCAGTCTTTTTCTGCGCGATGCCCGAACCACAATTCAGGCAAAACTGATGATCCCGATTGCGCTGATTGCGCCGCTGTAGTTCTCCACCGACGGGTCGGTCTCATACCTGGCGATGGCAGTTTCAGCGGACACGATGTTCGCCTCGATGGCCGCGGCGGCATACTCCTTGCGGTCCCTCTCGGCGACAAGCTGGTCCCGCTCCGCGCCAGTCATGGCGGGTCGGAAGAGCTTCGCGGGATACTCCTGCAGCAATTTCACAACACCTTGCTTCCAGCCGTCTCGCGGCGCGGTCTTGGTGGCGAGCAGGGACTTGAGCGCTGGCACCAGTCCGGCGGCGTTCTCGGAATAGAACCGCTTGTCATACTCGCGAAGTTGGTAATCAAGCATCCGCTCATCGAATGCCTCGGCGATGGGCTGAAGTGCCAAGAGTTCATGGTAAAGCGCGATGGCTTCGGGCCTCGTTAGGCTCAACGGGTTGCGGCCGAATTGCTCCCATCGTGCCTTGCGGTCTGTGTAGTCGGTCCGGTAGCTTTGCGAGATGGCGGTGATTTGCTGCCGGGCGGTGTCGCGAATTTCGTTGTAGTCGGCGATTGTCTTAGGTGTAGCTGTCATTGTGTCGGTTGTTAGTTTGTTAGCTGTCGGTTCGCATGTGAGAATCAGGCGGGGGTGCAGGCGCGTTTCGCCCGGTTCAAGTTCATCGCCAGCGGCGAGGGCTCGGCACTCACGCCAGCCAAGATGAAGTTGTCCAAGCTCTCGCGATCGATCAGCCGACGCCCGCGGGTCGCGCCTGGTGCGCGGCAGTTGGATGAGCGGATGTGTCCGGCGCGGAGGTAATTCTGAATGCACCTCTCGCCGATGCCGCTATACGCGGCGGCTTGGGGAAGGGTCAGCCAGCGGGGATTGATGGTAGCGGGTGCGTATGGGGTTGCCATACGCGCAAGTTACCCAGCCTTGTTTTTTTGTGCGTTACCTCGGGCGGATGAAAAATTGTCACCTTCCCGATACTCTCTTGCGCCCCTTGCGAATGATCTTCAAACCGCCATTCAAGAAAATTCCCGACATGCGGTGTGCCTTGGGGACTTGCAGCAGCTTGTATTTCCTCCGAAAATCCCGAAACTGCTTGGTGGTAAACTCCCCCATATCAAACTCGGCTTCAACTCTCCCCGCCGCTGTTTCGTCGGTGAGGTAGCACAAGCCAAGATCGTCGAAATCCAGATTCATGCCGGCATCCTCGGCGGGCTCGCCGCCCTTTTTGAACGCAACCCAGTTGTGTAACATCCACACGGATCGGAACCATTCGCTCTTCTCGGGAGGGGTGGCGTTCTTGATGACATACTGCAATCTTGTCCCGCCGTTCCCGCGCAAGAGTTGATCGGCGAGCCTGGCTTTCAAATGGATGTCGGGCTTCACCGGTCCCTTTACCGACGGCCATGTCGGGATTGAATCATTCCCCTCCTCGGTCATAACCTGTGCGAGCGCATTCGATACGCTTGCCACTATCGCCAGCATGTCCGCAACGGGCACTCCTCGGGAATTGGTTTCTGGCGTCTTCGGGGTCTTCGGTGTCTTCATGCCGGTGATCATTAAAGGTTAGGCAACATGCGAACGGCGGCGGCAAGCGCTTCGTCGCTGTGATGGGTATAGACCGCGTGTGTCTTGTCGTTGCTGTGTCCGGTCAGCTTCATGCGGAGGTCCGCGTCAACGCCCGCGTCGGTCAGCCAGGAGGTGAACGTGTGGCGGGTGCTGTGGAAGCTGCGGCTGGCGGTCTGGTCGCCGATGAACGCTATCTCCCTCGGCACTCCGGCCCGGAGCATGAGCTTGCGGAATTGCATGCTGGTGGTGCTGGTGGGTTGCTTGCGGATGACGGGGAAGAAGTAGTTCTTCCGCCCGTCAATCCATGCCAGGCACGGCGGCGAAAGCGGGATTCTCACCACGGTCTTGTGGCGCTTCGTCTTGCCGGGCATGATGTGGATTTCAGTTCCGTGAACATCCCGCGCGGAGAGACTCAGGAGGTCGGACAGGCGTAGTCCGGTATGACAAGCCAAGGTGATGAGTCCGCGCCATTCGTCGCCGTCGGCATGGGTCAGCAGGCTATGCACCTCGGGGACCGTGAACGGTGCCTTAAGGGTGGTGTCGGCGGTCGGCAGCGGCTTCACGGTCTTCGCCGGGGACGCGGTGATAAGCCCCTTGTCGTGGGCAGAGGTGCAGGCGCGGCGGAATGAAACGAAAGCCTTGTTCACCGTCGCGCCCCGCCGATCCACCTTGGCTTTCAGCAACGCCTTCTCGATCTCCTGCGGTGTCAGTTCGCGGAGTGGTTTGTTCGAGGTCTTGGTGCCGAACGCCGACCGCATGATCTCCAGATCCTCGCCATATCCTTTCAGCGTGGAGCCACTGACGTGTGGACGCTGGCTTTCAATCCATGACTGAAACCACGGGATGACACAAACCTCCCGGAAGTCCGGGTCGGCCAGCCGGTGAAGCCGACGGAGCAGTTCTTCGGTTCGCTGCAAGGTGAGGTGTCCCGCCTCCAGATCGCGGGCCGCCTGGTCGAGGAGGGCAAATCCGGCGCGGTGGGTGTCGTGGCTGTCACCCGCCCGCTTGGCGTCTGCGATCTCCCATGCGTTAGCCTTGGCTTGCGCGGCTCGCTTGGAGGTCTCTCCGGTCACCCGGCGCACTTGCCTGCCGTCCGGTCCCTTCCAAATCGCGGTCCAGCTTAGCGTCTTCGGTCGTTGAATGATGAATGCCATGTGCGGATGGTAACACCAATGTTCACAGAAAACAAGAGAAAAGACGCGAAGCGTGTGAACATC
>JAPLUI010000015.1 GCA_026397725.1 Verrucomicrobiota bacterium
ATAGTTGCTGAGCCGCGTGTCCGCACACTCGAACCGGATCCCCTGCACGGCATACTCCACCACGCAGTGGTTCAGCGTCACGTCCCCCGCCACCACCCGTATCCCGAACCAGTCGCCAGGACTTTTCGTCGGCCCCGCCGAGGTGAACACCACCGGCGCACCTGCCGTACCAGTCGCATTCAAGGTGCCCCCGTTCAGGATAATTTCGGTGCGGTTGAGGTCCGTGCCGGAGGCATTGGCATCGCCAGTGTGAAATCGCACATCGGTGCCAGGCAGGATTGTCAAGGTTTCTCCGACCGCGATGGTCACGTCGCCAGTCACGTCAACGGTGCCGGACCAGACAGTCGATCCAGGCGGCGGGCCGGACCCCGAGTTGGTGAAATATGAGGTCAGCGCATAGGGTACCGTTTCGCTGAATGAACCTGCACCGACGGGACAACCATACACCCGGCAATAGTAGGTTCCGGTTTCCGTGACGGGCTGGAGAATCGCTTCATCAACACCGGCCGACAAATACGAGCCCATCATCCACAAGCCGTCCGGCCCATATAATTCCACGTCGTAATCTTTGCCATCGGGGACACTCAGGTTTAGGAGCAACGTTCCCGCGGCCGTCACGTTGACCCTGAACCAATCCACATCCGTTGGTGAGTCGATATAGGCAAGGAGAGTGCTGCCGAAGGAAATGGGAGTAGCGAGCGAAGATCGGTCGTTCGGTTCGTATGGATCGGAACCTTCGTAAGGCGCTTGATTTGCGACGGTAACGGATCGAGGTGTCGTGAAACCCAGCAGAGTCGTGCCTGAATATGCCTTGGCAACGATTTGGTGGAAACCGTCACTGATGCTAGTCGTATCCCACGCCCAGGAAAATGGTGCGGACAAGTCGGTGTATTGGCGCACGCCGTCCTCCCAGAACTCAACCGACGTCGCATCAGGGGCATTGGCAGTGACAGTGCTTGTCCCGGACAATACTGCGCCAGCACTCGGTGCGGTGAGTGTCACCGGAGAGGCCACAGAATTGACGGTGAGTGTGGCAATGCGGCTCTGCGTTCTGTATCCGTTGGCGTACTGAACAACAACACGGTATTGCCCGGCCGCCGTTGCATTCAAGCTGGTTCCGACAGCCCCGCTGATCGGGGAATCATTCAAATACCAAGAGTAGTTGAGCGGCGTGCCTGTAGCAGCAACGACAAATGTTGCGGTTTCGCCGACCATGATCGTCAGATCCTCAAGGTCGGTGGTGATACGAGGGAAAACCGGGGCCTCAAAAGCCATGCTCCGATACCATCCAATTTTTAAGAAATCGTCGAAAGGAGGGTCTCCCCACAATCCGCCCCAGAGGCCGTCTGGGATTGACGGACCGCCTTGGGATGCGGCAACAGTATCGGCGTAGAACTCGATAGGACCGTCATGCCCAGTATAAGGGTTGAGTGGCAACGCGCACGTGTAATCAACTTGCTGATTGATGTCTCTGTTTGTTCTCCAACTGAACCGCTGGCTAGTCCAAGTTCCCGTAGGGTCAAGAGGAAACCATGCCGAATAATAATTCTCCATGCGGTAGATACGACTGGCACCCGGAAGGGCAACTGTTTGACTCATCAAGTTTGTACTTAAGCCCGTGCCGTAAATCAGAGCGTCTGGGATGAATGGGTCCAGGAAGGTGGTCTGAACGGTGACATTTGGAAGGCGGCTCAACACCTCCCTCGTGGCTTCACGCGCAGCCCAAGCCCCGGCACTGTGGGCAATGAAATGAACGCGGTGGAGTTGTGGGCACGTGTTGGCTAGCAAGGTGCCGAGATGAGTTCCGTGGGCCTTGGCATTGTTTGCCGCATTAATCGCGTTGGGCACAAGACCTTCAAATGGATCGAAGTCAATAAAGCCGGTATGGGCATCCTCCTCCCAATGGTACAGGGCGAGTTTCCAGGTCGTCCCCGTTAGTCTGGACACCATGGTGTTCCTAAGATATGCCCACTGCCAGTGATGGCCGGCGACGTCGTCACAAACAGCGTAACCATCAGGATGGTCAAAGGGATTCCACCCATGGATGAACACCACCAGATCACGTGTCGAATCATCGATGACCCTTCCGTCGATTTCGTTCGTGAGTGAGGGCGGGTAGTCCAGTGCCAAGACCCGGAAAGACGTTGCCGTCAGTAGCACGAGCAGTGCGATTCTCTTGATGATTTTCATAATTCGTCTCCTTTTGTTGTTTGAAACAACGGGCATTCACACCCCCGGCTATCATTTTGACCTCTGATTCGCGAGCTTTTTTACAGAAAAATATGCGAATGTCCAAAATCCGTGCCCGACCGCACAGGAAATCTATTCCCGCGAGTGCCTCAGTCCTCGGGTCTCCCCCCCCCCATCCAAATCATGTGAAAGGTGTTTTTTCAGCTTTACACTTTTTTCACGTCGGAATCTGGTAGAGAACGGGCGATTTCCGAGGGGGTGATCCGGGCCGCATCGGTACAGCCATAAGGGCTAGAGGCGTTTCAGGCACGTCGGCCGGATGGGGTTTTGGCGATCTAACAGAGGTGTAAAGTTAGTAAAGCACCCCCACGAAATGTGTAAAGCAGCGGCGGTTTTTCGGACGGGAAATCCGCGGGCTGCGGCGGTCAGGAAACCGGCCCGTCCGGGAAGAAAATCCGTGGGGTCCAGCCAAGCGCCAGCCCTAGGCCGATAAGGGATAGAGGATGGCAGATAGTGGATAGAAGATGAAGAGTGCGCTCATTCATCCACGATCTTTGATCCTCGATCCGCTATCCCAAGACGTGGCGGCTGCCAGCATGTCCATGACAGACTGGTTTCAGCCCGTTCCCACGTTCAGGACCACCGCGCCGGGGCCCCGCCACCCGAGGGCCAGTTCGACCGCCCGGGCCACGTCGGCAACGTGGGTGAGGTCGCGGCGCTGGCTGATGGGAATTCACGGCGCGAGACGCGCCGTCCACGGCCTGCGGCGGGACGCCGCAGCCACGGCTTCCAGGGCAAGATCGGGCCGTTGCCCCGGCCCCCAGACCGAGAAAAACCGCAGGGCGAGGATGCGCAGACCGTGCAGGCGGGCGGTAGGGTCGGACGGCCTCGGCCGACCCAGACTCAGGACTCTTGATCTCGAGGGATAGCGAGTGAGTGCCGGGAATAGGCTCGGATGGTTTGATTGCAAGGGTTTGCGGGCGATGGAGCGGCCGGTCGAATAGGATTTGC
>JAPLUI010000052.1 GCA_026397725.1 Verrucomicrobiota bacterium
GCCCGTTAGGGAGCGACGACATTCCTGTCGTCGAGCGGAAGGAACGTCCATGAACAGAGCCTTCGGCACGCACTCATGGGCCGCCCTTCCGCTACCACCACAAGAATGTGGTGGCTCCTTATCGCGCCCACGTTACTCCCGGTGCCACACCCGCCCACCGGGTTCTGATGCTGAGAAGGGGAACGCCGAATCCTGGTGACGACCCGGAAGATGTTTGGGCCGCAGCGAGCGCCGGGACTTAGCCACCCCGCTGTGGCTAAACCGGGAGAGCTGCAGCTACACCATTCCTTATTCCGAAGATTTCAACATTCAACATTCAACTTCCAACATTCAATGATCAAGTAAGAGCAAGACATGACACCGCATCGGCCCTTCTGCCACCCGCAAACCCATGCGCGGATGATTCACGAATTCGTCTGAAACGCCAAAAAAGTGCCAACTCATTTTCCGCCGGGATCGGGAACTGTGACACTGCAGATGCGCGGCATGGGGCGGGCGAGGTAGGTGAGGAGCATGTCCCGGGCCTCCTTCGAGCAGCGGCCCAACTCTGGACCTATCTCCGCTTTGGCAACACGTTTTCATGCAAGTCTGGCAGCACGACATCCGTAGCCTCAACTGACGTGTCCCCATGGTCGGGGGCGGCACCCACCCACTCCCATCATCATGCGCAAATCTCTTGTTAGTTCGTTCCTCAACCGCTTTCGGTCCATGCGCTTTCAGAGGCCCGGACTGCGTGTGGCGATGCTGCTGGTGGTGCCGTCGGCAGTCTGCGCCGCCGAGGTGGCGGTCACCGCCGGGAGACCTAACATCGTGGTGGTGGTGGCCGACGACCTGCGGTGGGACGCGCTGGGGTGCGCCGGCCACCCCTTGCTCAAGACGCCGCAGATTGACCGCCTTGCCGCCGTCGGCACGCGCTTCACCGAGGCCTTTGTCACCACCGCCATCTGCTGTGTCAGCCGGGCCTCGATCCTCACGGGGCAATACGCCCGCCGCCACGGCGTGAATGATTTTCAAAGACCCATTGTCAACCTTGCGATGACCTATCCGGTCATGTTGCGACAGGCCGGCTACTATACCGGATTCATTGGCAAATGGGGGGTGGCCGCACATGACAGCCCGCAGGAGTATTTCCAACGCTGTGCCGACGCCTTCGACTATTGGGCAGGCGACATCAAGCAGACGGCCTATTGGCACGAACGCACCTGCAACTACCTCACCAACAACGGCACCACCGAACGCACCCGCTTTTTCTGTTCGTGTCCGCCGCAGGGTCGGGCGAACGACGGCTGCGGTCCGGTGGGTCCGAACCCGGCGCTGAAGGATCCGGTCCATGCCGAGACCGGGTTTGTGCCGGCCAAAATCCGCTCGTTTCTCGATCAACGGGACCTTGCCAAACCCTTCTGCCTGTCGGTGAGCTTGAAGGCCCCGCACGGGCCGTGGCAAGGGTATGCCCCGCGCTTTGAACACGATTTCCAAGGGGCCGAGATCCCGCGTCGCGACAATGTCACGCTCCAGGAAGCGCTGCGCCAGCCCGACTTCCTGCGCCGCTCGCTCGAGAGTGAGCACGGGCTGCGCCTGGTCAAGAATGCAGATGAACGCAACCGGGAGTTTGCCCAATACTACCGCCTCATCGAGGGTGTCGATTTCTGTGTGGGTGAAATCCGCAAGGAACTCGATCAACGCGGCCTAACCGGGAATACGGTGATCCTCTTTTCCTCTGACAACGGTCACTTCGCCGGCGAACACGGGTTCTTCGGGAAATGGTTGATGCACGAGGAATCGATGCGCGTGCCGCTGATCATTTGCGACCCGCGACTGGCCGTGGCCCGCCACGGCCAGGTTTCGCAGGCGCTGGCCTTGAACATCGACCTCGCCCCGACCGTGTTGGAACTGGCCGGCCAGGCAGTGCCCGCCGCGATGCAGGGATGCAGTCTGCTGCCGCTGCTGCGCGATCCGGCAGCAGCGTGGCGCACGGAATTCTTCTACGAGCACCTCTACCGCAACTCACCCGTGCCACCGGACCGCATCGAGCCGTGCGAAGGCGTGCGGACCCGCGACTGGAAATACCTCGTTTGGATCGACCAGACCGGCCCGGCACGCGAGGAGTTATATGATCTTCGCCACGATCCGATGGAAATGAGGAACCTCGTCGCCGAGGCGGCGGCACACGAGCAACTCGAACTCCTGCGTCGGCGACATGCGGCATACTCCACGACTCTGCAATGAATGCCCACGCCAGGAACCTCCCGAGTCACTTGGCTCCGATGGTGTCCGTTAAGGAGCGACGACATTCCGGTCGTCGGGTAACTCTCCGGACCTCATTGACATGAGCGGGTTGGTCATGCTTCGTGCCTGATCAAAAGTCGGGACCGGACGGAAGTCAGGATGGTCGGCATATTCCAAGTTGCGCCGGCCCCAGTAGCTGCCGTAGTATTGGCAATTGGTGTCCACCCAAGTGGTGATCTTCACCCGCTCCCCGAGGCTGAGTCGAAGGTCCTGGTGAACTTCACTGAGTTTGAGCGCGCGTGCCGCCTGTTTGGGATCGGCGAGTTGGACGGTGCCTGGAGCGAGCATGGCCACCAGCACGCTGGCATGGGAGCCCAGGGACTTGGCTGGCAGATATTCCACATTGCCGATCTTGGGATGGTTTTCGCCGATGACCGGCCCTAACACCCGGCGTCTATCAGGCAGCAGGCTTTCGTAGGAGACATTGAACAGCTTGGTCAGGGTGCCGCTGAGATTGAGTTCACCCTTGGGGTCTTTCGCGCCGTGGCATTTGAGGCAATGCCGGTCCAGGACCGGTTGGACGTCCGAGGCATAATCGAGCGCCCGGCCGGCATCCTGCTCGCCCGGCTGCGGGCCGGGCAGCGACGGCGGGCGTTTCATGGCCAGGCGGGGCGCTGACAAATCGCGGCTGGCTGCATTCTGGGGGACCTCGTGGCATCCCACACAACCGCGAATCTCTCCGGGTATATAGTCCACGAAGGTTCGCTCCGTCTGCAGGGACAGGTAATGCTGGTCCAGCGCCTGCAGGATGATATTGGCATTGGCCGGGACCACGAAACAGGCGGAGCCGTCGGATTCCACTGGCACGATGCCATGCAGCACCTTGAGACCAAGGTGCGTGTCCTTGGTGATGCAGGCATGTTGCTGGTCATAGACATCCCCGCTCCAGCGGCGGCGGGCCGCCCACGGCCGCGGCACTTGTTCGAGAATGCGCAGGTAGGCGACCTCGCCGCGTGGCACGCCCTCCAATCCATGATAGACATCGCTGACCATGCACAGCGCCTGGTTCTTCGCCGCCAGCGGTTGATTCACCGCCGTGGTTGTCACCGGCGGAATCGCCCGCGCCCTGACCGGATAGGGCAGCCAGCATGAGATCGCGGGATCCCGATAGACCGGCGTGACCCGGCCCTGGTCGTCCAACAGGTAAAGGCCATAGGCATTGGGTTCGCGCCATGGGACTCCCGCGGGTTTGTGCCCGACCAGGAACCACTTGTCTGACAACGGATAGGGATCCTCGAACAAGCGCCCCCGGCCATCGCCGTCGGTCTTCCAGGAGCCATCCTGCTGGCGAAACGCAAACCCTTCTTCCTGCTGGACGTCCACATCCGGCGTCATATAGGTCATCGGATCGCGGCTGCGGATATTCCGGTTCATGTCCAGCCGGATGACGGTCCCCACCCCATTCTGCTCCAAATGGGGCAGGCCCATGACGACATAATGGTTTTGGACATCCGGGATGGGGCGGCCATAGATGAAGGTGGGCGGCAGGGCGATGTCGTTGCCGTAGATCTCGGCGGACCCGGACCCGTCCGGCCGCATGGCCCAGAGGCCCTTCACGCTGACCGCGCCCTTGTCCACATACTCCCAGCGCGTGTAGAGGATCCGTCCGTCGGGCAGCATCACGGGCGCCGCCTCGCTCACGGAACTGTTGCTCAACTTGTGCAGGTTCTTCCCGTCGCAGTCCATCCGATAGAGCACCGTGGTGGTGAAATCATCCGGTATGTCACACAGGATTCCGAATTGGCAGCGGGTGGAAATGAAAGCCATGCCGCCGTCCGGAAGATAGCACGGCTGCATGTCGTCGGTGCCGTGGTGGTAGTGCCCGCCCACGCGGTATTTTTCCACCAATTCCGCTTCGTCGGGTTGGGGAAATGTCAGTTGCCGCAACCCGGTCCCATCAAGGTTGATTTCATAGATCCGGTAGCCGTCCTGCGGGCCTTTCTTCCAGGCAAACACGACTCGCCTGGCATCGAATGACAAATCGAAGCGCTCGAAAACGCCGTTCTTCAAGCCGTCCACCACATCTCTAACAGACCCATCCTTGAGGTTGAGCACGCAAAGATTGCCGCCGGGTTTCCAGGCGCTGTTGATATACTGCGTGTAATAGTGATTGGAGTTATAGGTTTGGCGTTTGACGAAGAGCACCTGGTCGAAGCCCAGTGCCCGGACCTCGCCGGGAAGGTCGGCAGCCTCGCCAGGCGTCGTGCCCAGCGCGATCAAGCCCATGAGGATCCCCGGCCATTTCCTGGCGTGTTGGATCAACTCCAGCAGGGCGGCGGGCCAACCGGATACAACGCGGGCAGTGAAAACAAGCGGTCGTTGCATGTGTGGCGGGTGCTTACGGCGGCATGTCCGGGAGTCTTGCATGGGGTCCCGCTGTCCATGCTACTTCTTCCGGATTGATTGCAGCTTATGGGTTCTGTTCAGTGGTTGGGAATCGCCGGGGACGGTAGCTCCTGCAGCCAGCCGCTGCTCTCGACAATGACTTTGCTCCGGGAAGGAATTTTGCGCTTGAGAGCGGAGGGGAAGGTGGCGGGAATGAGAATATGGGAGTAGCCGTGCGGAGGAATCCCCGCCGTCTTCGCCGATATATACCTCACAGCTGAATCGAATTGAACCCTTCAGACCGAAGATGGGCCAGCAGCTTCGGCGTGACGGCCCGATAATTCTCATAATATACAAAGGGATAGAACGGTTGACCATTGAGCAAAAAAGACGCTTTCCCGGTTTCGTCATTGCGTCGGGTTCCCAGCTGGAATCCACCGGGAGGCGTGGCGGCAGCAGCGCTGTTGTCTTCGCGTTGGGCCTCGGCTGCCGGCCGTAGTGCCATCAAACCCACGACCACGGTGGTTATGATGATGCGGGAACTCCCGGTAACTGTCTTCCTGAACCAAGTTGAGGATTGTGGTTCGCTGGGTGGTGCGGTTTCGGTCCTAACAACTCCTTGGGTTATGGGTTTCATGGTGTTGACACTTTGGTCTGCATGCGATAGCCAGCCTTCTATTCCACCTCTGCGTCCAGAGTGCCATGTTGCTCGGGGCTCCACTCATGGCGCGGCAGAACGGCAACGGCGGAAAGTGGCTGCGGCACGGCTGCTAGGAAATTGCGTTGGGGGCTGGCATGCATGGGCGAAGCGTGGGGCGGCAACCGTCGGAGCGCAAGCCGTCATATTGGGGTTCTTGTCGGCTGCCCGAATGACGAGTGACGAAACCAGGAGCAGTAGGAGGAAGGGCCTGATTTCACGTGCTGCATGCCCGCGCCACAGTGGTCCGGCATGTTGCCCGGATGCTCCGGGCCAGCTCCGCGAAAGAGATGGCCCGGCATGCGCGTAGCAGCGGTCTGCGGTGCCGGGTTAGGCATCACAGCCTGTTCCGGCAATCCATGAAACGCACCGTCCTGGTCATCTGCCTGCTGCTGGCGGTCGCGCTGGCCGCCATCCTGTGGTTGTCGCGGGGACCTCCCGCCGCCCGCGGCGGCACGCTGACCGTCTATTGCGCGGCGGGCTTGAAACAAGCGGTTGAGGCGGCGGCGGCGGACTATCAACGCGAGTGCGGCACCGCCGTGTCCTTGCAGTTTGGCGGCACCGGCACCCTGCTGAGCCAGCTTCGCGTGGCCAGGCGGGGCGACCTGTTCGTGGCGGCCGACGACGGCAGCCTCGCCGACGCCCGCAAGTCCGGCGTCATCCGCGAAGTGCTGCCGCTCGCCCGCCAGTACCCCGTCATCGCCGTGCGCAAGGGCAATCCCAAGCAAATACGTACCCTCGATGACTTGTTGCGGGCCGACGTGCGGGTGGCCTTGGCCAACCCGGAAGCCGCCAGCATCGGCCGGGCGACCCAGGCGGCGCTGGGGGCGCGGTGGCAAGCGCTCGCCAGTCATGCCGCGGTGATGAAGCCGACCGTGACGGAACTCGCGAGCGACCTGAGCCTGGGCACGGTGGACGCGGCGATCCTATGGGACTCCACGGTGGGACAATTCGCCGGTCTGGGCTGGGTCGAGGTGCCGGAACTCACCGCACGGGTCGAAACCGCCAGCGTGGCGGTGCTTGCCAGTTGCACCCAACCGGTGGCGGGGCTGCGCTTTGCCCGCTACCTGGCCGCGCCGGAAAAAGGTGGCGCGGTGTTCCGACGCAGCGGCTTTACCCCCGCGGGTGGCGACCGCTGGGAGGCACGACCGACCCTCATCCTGTATAGTGGCGGCGTGAACCGGCCGGCGATCGAGTCGTTGTTGCGTGAGTTCGCGGCACGCGAGGGAATCGAAATCACCACCGTCTTCAATGGCTGTGGCATCCTTTGTGCCGCCATGAAAACCATGGGCGACGCCAGCAATCCCAAGTTCCCAGACGCCTACTACGCGTGTGACCTGTCGTTCCTGCCGCCAGTCGCCCAACATTTCCCCGAAGCCGTGGTTCTAACGGAAACCGACATCGGCATCGTGGTGCCCAAGGGCAACCCGCGCGGCCTCCACGCGCTCGCCGACCTCGCCCGGCCCAACCTGCGGCTGGGCTTGTGCAATGCCGAGCAAAGCACGCTGGGTTACCTAACAAATGGCATGCTGCGTTCGTCCGGCCTGGCGGTGGCGGTGCGCAAGAACGTCGCCGTCGAGGTGCCGACCGCCGATTTCCTGATCAATCAAATGCGTGCCAACAGCCTTGACGCGGCCATCGTCTATCGGGTCAACGCCGCCCCCCAGGCGGCCCATCTCGACTACCTGCCAATCGCCCATCCCGGGGCCAAGGCGGTGCAGCCGTTCAGCATCCGTAGCGACTCGCCCAACGCGCGGCTTGCCACCCGCTTGTTGGATTTTCTCAAAACCCGCCGTCAGAATTTCGAGGCCGCCGGCTTTGTCTGGCGGGGCGACGAAGCGGCCCGGCGCAGCGCCGAGATCGAAATCCCCGCCTGGCTCCGCGACGACGGCAGCGCCCCTAACTAACCCATGAAAGGTCCGGTACAACCGCGCTTGGAGTGGTGGGGGATGACCTGTGGCGGCATGACCGCCGCGTATTTGCTGTTGATCGTCGCCATGCTGGTGGCGACGGCCACCTATAGCTCACCGCAGGACTTGTGGGCCGCCCTGATGAAACCGGAGATTCGCTATGCAATCTGGCTGAGCCTGGCCACCTGCACGGCCACTGCGGTGCTGGCCCTGCTGCTCGCCGTGCCAGTGGGCTACCTGCTGTCGCGGGCACGTTTTCATGGCAAGGCCTGGCTGGATGCCGCGCTTGACATCCCGATCGTGTTGCCGCCGATGGTGGTCGGCTTGTGTTTGCTGATCCTGTTCCAGACGCCGATCGGTCGCGCCGTCGAACATGTCGTGCCGTTTACCTACACGGTCGCCGGGGTGGTGTTGGCGCAGTTCGTGATCGGCGCCTCGTTTGCGGTGCGCACCATGCGCGGGACCTTCGACAATCTTTCCTCGCGCCCCGAGGAAGTGGCGATGACGCTTGGCTGTTCGCGTGCCCAGGCCTTTGGCTTGGTGACCTTGCCGGCGGCGCGGCGCGGCATGTTCGCGGCCGCCAGCATCGCCTGGGCCCGCAGCCTCGGCGAGTTCGGACCGGTGCTGGTCTTTGCCGGGGCCACGCGCATGAAAACCGAAGTACTGCCCACCACCGTCTGGCTGGAGTTGAGTGTCGGCAATCTGGAGGCCGCCATCGCCGTGAGTTTGCTCATGGTCCTGTTGGCGATGGTCATTTTGGCAGCCGTTAGACTGGCCGGAGAACATATATGATCCGCCTCGCCAACATCTCATGGCAGGCCGGTGCCTTCCGCTTGCAGGACGTCACCTTCACCGTGCCCGACGGCGCTTACGGCGTCCTGATGGGGCGCACCGGCTGCGGCAAAACGTCGTTGTTGGAAATCCTCTGCGGCCTGCGCCGACCGAGCACCGGCCAGATTTGGATCGGCGAGCGCGACGTCACCGCCGAACTCCCCGGTCGCCGCGGCATCGGTTATGTGCCGCAGGACGGTGCGTTGTTTCCCACCCTGACCGTGAGCGAGCAAATCGCCTTCGCCCCGCGGCGGCAAAAGCTGGCGGCCGCGGCACGCGTGGCGCTGGTCGGTGAACTGGCAGCCGCCACCGGCGTCGCTCATTTGTTAGACCGCTGGCCGGCCCACCTTTCGGGCGGCGAGCGCCAGCGCGTCGCGTTGGCGCGGGCCTTGGCGGCACGTCCGGCGGTGCTCTTGCTCGACGAACCGCTGGCGGCCCTCGATGAGGAGACGCATGCCGACATGATGGCCTTGCTCAAGACCACCCAGCAAGGCCGTGGCCTGACCGTCCTGCACGTCACCCATCACCGCCATGAGGCCACCAGCCTGGCGGATTGCCTGCTGCGCATGGAGGATGGGCAAGTGAGCTGTTGCGATGGGCTGTAAGCGCCGCTCGTTTGGTCACTGAAACTTCGGGCTGAAACTTCTGTCTTGACCCCGGCGGCCATCACGCCGATGCTGCCGCATTCCCGCCCATCATTTATGAAATCATCCCTTGGATTCGTTCTGGCCGCATTGCTGATCTCCGCTTGCCATAAACCCAAGCACGCCGCGGCACCTGCCGCCGTCCCGCTGGCGGTGCAGACCCAAGCCGCCACGATGGAATCCCATCAGGCCACGGAGGACGTCGTCGGCACCGTGCGCTCGAAACAACGCGCCGTGATCGAGGCCAAGGTCAGCGGGCGCCTCCTCCAATACCGCGCCGCCCCCGGCCAACTCGTGCAATCCGGCGAGCTGCTGGCCGAGTTGGACGTGCAGGAAATCCGCGCCAAGCGCGAGCAAGCCAAGGCCGTGCTGGATCAGGCCCAGCGCGATCTCGGCCGCCAGGAGCAACTCATCGTCAGCAAGGCCACCAGCCAGCAGGAACTTGATGCCGCCGCCGCCCGCGTCAAGGTGGCCGTCGCCGGGCTCAGCGAAGCCGAAACCATGTTCGGCTATGCCCGCGTCACCGCCCCCTTTGATGGCGTCGTCACCCGCAAGCTCGCGGACGTTGGCGACCTCGCCATGCCCGGCAAGCCACTGCTCGAAATCGAAGCTCCAAACGTCCTTCGCTTTGAAACCGACCTCCCCGAAAGCCTGCTCGACCGCATCCAGCCGGGGGCCACCCTCGCAGTCACCATCCCCGCGTTGCCCACGCCCCTCACCGCCACCGTCTCCGAAATCTCCCCGGTGGCCGATGCCGTGAGCCGCACGTTTCTGGTCAAGCTCGACCTGCCGGAGGCCGCCGGCTTGCGCCCCGGCCAGTTCGGTCGCGTCGCCGTGCCGGTGGCGGCAACCGAGCTGCTGTTAGTGCCGCGCCAGGCCGTCCTCAAGCGCGGCCAGATGGAGGCGGTCTTTGTTGTTAGAGACAACCGCGCCACCCTGCGCCTCGTCAAGACCGGCAAGATGCTGGGTGAGAACCTCGAAATCCTCTCCGGTCTCGAACCCGGCGATCCGGTCGTGACCAGCGATGCCGCCCGCCTCACCGACGGCCAACCCGTGACCGCACAGCCATGAGTGATTCATCACCCGGAATTCATCCGCTTGGCATCGCCGGCCGGATTGCCGCAGTCTTCATCGACTCCAAGCTCACCCCGCTCATCATCATCGCCGCGGTTTTGTTAGGCTCGGCGGCCATCGTGCTGTTGCCGCGCGAAGAGGAGCCGCAGATCAAGGTGCCGATGATCGATGTGATGGTCGCCATGCCCGGTTCCAGCGCCAAGGAAGTCGAGGAACGCGCGACCCGCCCGATGGAAAAACTCTTATGGGAGCTGCCCGGCGTGGAATACATCTATGCGACCTCCCGCGACAGCGAGTGCCTGCTCATCGTGCGCTTCAAGGTTGGGGAGGATCCGCAAGGCAGCCTGGTCAAGCTCACCGAGAAACTGCGTTCCAATTTCGACCGCATTCCGCCCGGGGTGGGTGTGCCGCTGGTCAAACCCAAGAGCATTGACGACGTGCCGATCCTGGGTCTGACGTTTCACAGCAAGCACTACGATCATCTCACCTTGCGGCGGCTCGCCGCGCAGGTGGAGGAATCCATCAAGCAAGTGCCGCTGGTGGCGGAGACCACCCTCATCGGTGGCGCCCGCAAGACGGTGCGCGTGATCCTCGATCCGGTTAGATTGGCCTCCCGCAGCCTCAGCCCGGCCGGCCTCATCCCGATGCTGCAACAAGCCAACCGCCAGTTTCGCGCCGGCGGTCTAACCACCGCCAACCGTGAGGTGCTAGTGGAAACCGGCGCCTTCCTGAAATCCGCCGCGGACGTCGGCAACGTCGTCATCGGCGTGTTCAGCGGGCGGCCGGTCTATCTGCGCGAGGTGGCCGAAGTCGTGGATGGCAGCGAGGAACCCAGCCAATATGTGTTATATGGTGCGGGAGCCGACATTGAGGAACCCGCCGTCACCCTCAGCCTCGCCAAACGTCCCGGGGCCAATGCGATTGCCGTGGCGGACGCGGTACTGCGCAAGGTCGAGCTGCTCAAAGGCACCCTCATTCCGGCCGAGGTGACGGTGACCGTCACCCGTAACTACGGCGAGACGGCGGCGGAGAAATCCAACGAGTTGTTATTGCACATGGGCATCGCCATCTTCAGTGTGGCGCTGTTGATCTGGCTCACGCTTGGTTGGCGCGAGTCCGGCATTGTGGCGGTGGCCATCCCCGCCACGCTCGCGCTCACTTTGTTGGTGTTTTACCTGTATGGTTTCACGCTCAACCGGATCACGCTGTTCGCGCTGATTTTCAGCATCGGCATCCTCGTCGATGACGCCATCGTCGTGGTGGAAAACATCGTCCGCCATTTCCACCTGCCGGCTAACCGAGACCGCGGCTGGTCGGCCATCGCGGTGGAGGCCGTCAACGAAGTGGGCAATCCCACCATTCTCGCCACCTTCGCGGTGATTGCCGCGGTGCTGCCGATGGCCTTTGTCGGCGGCCTGATGGGCCCCTACATGCGGCCGATTCCGATCGGCGCGAGCGCCGCCATGTTCTGGTCGTTGCTCATTGCCTTCATCGTCACTCCCTGGGCCTCCATCCGCATTCTCCGCTGGGGCAAGAAGTACGGGGATCGCAGGGAAGACGGGGAGCGCGGGCGTCCCGCTGGCAGTGTTCGGGATCCTGCCGCGCCCGCTGCCGCCCCTGTCGAGCCCTCTGCCGCTCCTCCCGCACCATCTTCCGCCCACGCCGAGGATTTCTTCACCAGGCTCTACCGCCGCATGATGGGTCCGCTGATTCATCACAGCGGCTGGCGCTGGGCGTTTCTGGCAGGCATCACGCTGCTGCTGTTGGCGTCCTTTGCCACCGTCGGCCTCGGTTGGGTGAAAGTGAAAATGCTGCCGTTTGATAACAAGAGTGAATTCCAGATCATCCTCAACATGCCGGAGGGGGCCGCGCTCGAACAAACCACCGCCGTCGCCCGTGAAATGGCCGCCGCCATCCGCGACGAACCGGAAGTCACCAACTGGCAGATCTATGCCGGGGTTGCCTCGCCCTTCAATTTCAGCGGACTGGTGCGCCATTACTTCATGCGGCGCGGCGCCAACATCGCCGACATCCAGGTCAACCTCGTCCCCAAACACGAACGCACCGCCCACAGCCACGACCTCGCCAAACGCATCCGCCCGCGGCTGGCCGCCATTGCCGGGCGCTATCAAGCGCGGATCGCCATTGCCGAGGTGCCGCCGGGCCCGCCCGTGCTCCAAACGCTGGTGGCCGAAATCTACGGGCCGGATGAAGCGTCCCGCCTGCAGCTCGCCGAAGAAGTGAAAGCCATCTTCAAGCAAACGCCGGGCGTGGTGGATGTGGATTGGTATCATGAAGCGGAGCAACACAAGGACCGCTTCGTCATCGACAAGGAAAAGGCCGCCCTCCACGGCATCAGCGCCGCCACCATTTCCCAAACCCTCAGGATCGCCGTGGATGGCGAGACGGTCGATCTGCTCCATCAACCGGCCGAAAAGGAGGACGTCGCGATCCGTCTCGAAATCCCGCGTTCCTCGAAAACCACCACCGCAGAACTGTTAGCCCTGCGCGTGCGTTCGGGCGATGCCAACGCCCTGCCCGAACCCGGGGCCTCCGCCGCCCCGCTGGTACCCTTGCGCGAACTGGTGACCATCGAGCACGGCACCGTCGAGAAAAGCCTCTATCACAAAAACCTGATGCCCGTGACTTATGTCATCGGCGACGTCGCCGGCAGCGTGGAAAGTCCGGTGTACGCGATCCTCAGGATGAACCAGGCCTTGAAAAAGCTCGACACCCGCGAGTTTGGCGGCAGCGGCGCCACGCTGCAAATTCACAATGCCAGCATGCCCTTCAGCGACGCCGAGCCGTCGCTCAAATGGGATGGCGAGTGGCACATCACCATCGAGGTGTTCCGCGATCTCGGTTCCGCCTTTGCCGCTTGTCTGATTCTGATCTATGTGCTCATGGTCGGCTGGTTCCGCAGTTTCATCACCCCGGCCATTGTCATGCTTGCCATCCCGTTCTCACTCGTCGGCATCCTCCCCGCCCACGGCCTGATGGGCGCCTTCTTCAGCGCCACCAGCATGATCGGCTTCATGGCCGGCGGCGGCATCGTGGTTAGAAACTCGATCATCCTGGTGGATTTCATCGAACTGCGCCTGCGCGAAGGCATGGCCTTGAGCGAGGCGGTCATCGACGCCGGGGCCGTGCGCTTCCGCCCGATGCTGCTCACCGCGATGGCGGTCATCGTCGGTGCCGCGGTGATTCTGGCCGATCCGATCTTCCAAGGTCTGGCCATCGCCCTGATGGCCGGCGAGGTCGCCAGCCTCCTCATCAGCCGCATGGCCGTGCCAGTGCTTTACTATCTGCTCCATCACAAGCCATGACACGGAGCGGCACTTCAAGACACTGCCAGGAACGACACTTGCCCATTCAAACCCATCGGGGAATCACTGGAAAATATTTTCAACAATTTGCTTGGCATTGCGGGACGGATGGGTATTCTGGGCGGCGAGGAATTCGCCCATGAATCTCGCTACCCGCAGTTTTCCGCACACCCTTCCCCCGGTGGGGCGGGGCTTGGGCGGATTCCCGGTTGCGGGATTGCAGGGTTCCGCCGCCACCTTTTCCCGCTCTCCGCGCCGCGTGCTGGCTGGCCCAAGCACCCTTCCCCACCCCCAATCACTAACAACAACATCAATCATGAAATGGTTACCTGTCTGTCTGCTCGCCGGCTTGTCACTCTGGCCCTCCGCGCTGCGTGCCGAGTTCCGAAACTGGACCAACGCCGATGGCAAAAACGTGGATGCCGAACTCATCAAGGTTGACGACGACAACGTCACGTTCCGCCTGCGCAACGGCAACACCACCGTGTATCCCCAAGCCAAACTCTCGGCAGCCGACCGCGAGTACATCACGAAAAATCCTCCGAGCGCTCCCGCAGCCAAGCCCGGAACTGCCGAAAAATCACCGCCGGAGGCCGGTTCCCCGACCGTGGACGACAAGCGCAAGGCCAAGTGGCTCACCAAAATGTCCAAAGCCCGCGACGAGGCCAAGGAGACCGGCCTGCCGATTCTGGTGCTCTTTACCGGCACCTCATGGTGCCCCTACTGCATCAAGCTGGAGGCGCAGGTCTTCGCCAAAAAGGATTTCACCGCGTTCGCCAACAAAAACCTGGTGCTCCTGAAACTTGATTTCGGCCCTGGCGGCAGCACGAACAACAAAGAACAGAAAAAGCTCCAGGAGGACTTCGGCGTTAAGGGCTTCCCCACCTATTTTCTAACGGCCGCAGACGGCACCAGGCTGGCTCAGGGCGGCTACAATGACGGGATCACCCCCGAATCCTTCGCCGCATGGGTGAAGAGCGCCGCAGCCAAACCCGAGTAGCCCATCAGAGCAGTACCTGCCCGTGCTCAGGCGCGGCGTTCGCCGATGAAGTGTCAGCCGACGGTGTGGCTGGGGGCTCCCTTGTCGTGACAGCAGGTGGACAGGCCGTTGGCATGGCGCTGGGTGGCATGCACGGCCAAATTCCGCAGGACATTTTCATGGGCCGTGGAAGCCGGCAGCCACGCGCCTCTGGAGGAAATCCACACTTCCTGGGCTGGACCTTGAATTGACAAGGAATTGGCAATGCATCCCGGAACATGACTTGGCACCTTCCGGGGGGGCCGAGATTTGGCCACAGCGGTGTGGCGCTGCGCTTCCCACCGCACTCCATACCTTCACCGCACCTGCGCAAGCCAAAATCTGGAGTGCGGTGGGAAGGGCGCAGCCCGCCACCCCGCTTTGGCTAAACCGTTAGAGCTGCGGGGGGCCCATGAGGCACGGTCCGTCTCGCGGCGGGCACGCCCCTACCGAGTAACTTGGCTCCGAGGATGCCCGTTAGGGAGCGACGACATTCCTGTCGTCGAGCGGAAGGAACGTCCGTGAACAGAGCCTTCGGCACGCACTCATGGGCCGCCCTTCCGCTACCACCACAATAATGTGGTGGCTCCTTATCGCACCCACGTTACTCCCGGTGCCAC
>JAPLUI010000445.1 GCA_026397725.1 Verrucomicrobiota bacterium
CGGTCACAGACCGCCGCTACAACGCAGGCGCAGGCACGCCTTGTAGCGGCGCTCTATGAGCGTCGATGCCAGAGAGATGCGCGACGCATCCGCCATCGGCGGTCACAGAGCGCCGCTACAATTACGAGAGTTATTCTTGCGCGGTAACTAAGTCCCGGCGACCGCTGCAGCCGGACCATCGTCCGGCTCGTCATAAGCAAACATGGTCGCTGCCGTGACAATTCTTGGTCTTGCTTGGAGCGGCACCAACCACGGTGCTCCTGACGGCGGCGGAGGTTCCCGCTTTGCCATGGCCAGACAGCAGACGGAAAGATTTTTGAAGATTCTTGAAGATTTTTCTTGTCGGGATGAAAGAAACACGCTATACCGACCGCGTTGCGCGGATTTGTAGGGGAAACCGTTACACGTTTGTAGTTGGAAACGAGTTGTGTTCCTCGCAGATTACGCCGCAACATCGCATGCACCCCGCTCCCATCCCATGAAGAAACACACTGATACACGGCTTCGGCAATGGCTGGCATTTTCATCGTCTGTGAAGCCTTTCCGGCCATGCTTGCCCATGCCAGCGGCCATGAAAAGCCAGCATGTCGCTGCCGTCTCGGCAGCCCTTATCGCCTTGAGTGCCCTCGCCGCAAGCGCTTCGCCTACCACGATTCCCGCCATTCCCCAGGGAACCCTGTCGGCGTTCCCGACGATCGTGCAAACCGGCACCAAGCCCACGCTCACTTGGAGTATCCTTTATCCCAGTACGGTGAGCGACCTGGCGGTGGTGAGCCCACCAGGCACCATCACTCCCACTGAAGACGTCTATGTGACCGTGCAGCCCGTCGGCACCAACCCCAGCACCTGTGACCCCACCCAAGGCACCACGCCGCTCTACACCGACGCACGCGTGAGTCTGAACGGCGGCCCGTTCCTCCAAATCTTTTACGGCACCCAGGCTGACGTGGATCCAGCCAAACCGCTTTACATCAAGAAAGTGCTTGCCAACCAGACCCTCGATTTCGGCGGTCGCTTCGTGAGGTACGGCGAGTGGAGTCCGTTTTACACGACGAAGAGCGCCAACTTCCAGGTTGTGGCCTTGGTCAACGGCGCGACCCCTCCGACCACCTTTCCCCTCCATCAGTCATCCGCGCTGGCGAGTTATCTGAGACCCTATCTGGATGCCTCGGGAAAAGTGCATATCGGCCCGCTCAGCATTCTCATCCTGATGGAACTGGGGCAAACCAACCACGGCAGCTCGTGCTTTGACTATCAGGATCAGGTGCTGCTGGTGACGCTGAGCAAAAAGCACCCCAACAACGGCCACGGCAACAACCTGGACGGCGTCGATTGCTCGAATCCCGGCAAAGGTCATGGCGGGCCCAACGGCGAGATCGATCTCTCGGGTGGCATTGATGACGAGAGAAAGTGAATCCCGTATGCTTGCCCTCGGCAAACCGCTGAGTGCCATTCCCCTGTTCCTTGTCGCGCGCACCCCGGGGTGCGCTCCGGGAATGCGCCGAGGCCTCCCATGCGCGATGCCGCACTCACAAGCCGCTTGTGCAGCAGTGGCGCAGCGCTCAACAGGCGGAGCCTATCCGCAAGATGGATCCCGCCAAGGGGCCGGATCCGTCCAAGGTGAACCCAAGTTCCTGACTAACCCCGAACACCAAACGACAACCATGAAAACTCCGCTTGATTGCCTGCTTGCCGCCGCTTTGCTCGGCGGCTCCGGGGCGTGGGCCCAAACCGACACTTATACGAATTTCATCCGCCAGGTGCAGTTCCCGAGCGGCGTCCAGTGGGATGCCTCGGTGGCGGCGGCAGGACAACAGTTGTCGGCTTTGGCGATCGATCCGGGCGGAGCACGCTTCGAATTGTGGACGGTGAAATCAGCGCCGCTGACGAGCTACCTGCTCGCCAGTTGCTATGTGGGTCCCTACATTCCGGTGGCCGAGGTGGTGATCACCTCGGAGGAGCGCTCCTCCCGGGTTCCGCGAACCCGCGCGGACCGGCCGTTCTTTGTCGATGTCACCATCAACGGTCTGCTGGCTGGCGCGGCGGATCCCGCGGCGTCCAAGCAAGTCAACTTTCTCCATCATATCCAATCCTACGGGGCGGGCGGCACCGGCATCGGCCTCGACCGGACCCAAGCCACGCTCATGAGCCAGTCTGCAATCACCGCGAACGGGACGCAGACGCTGACCTTTCTGATCAATTCGGTTCCCGGAGCGGATCGCGCGAAGGTACGTGGCGAAGAGCGCTTTACGGTCTTTTCACTGCCGGACCCGGACTGTCAAGCGCCATCGTCCCAACTGTCGGCGACGGTTCAAAACTAGATTTTTTGCCGGAGCAAAACTAGACAGATTTCAACGTGAAATGGCCGAGAATCGGGGGCCAGATTAACTTTGGTGAATGATCGAGCACCCAGAGCTTGCGAAACGGGTGGAAAAGC
>JAPLUI010000192.1 GCA_026397725.1 Verrucomicrobiota bacterium
GCTTTTCCACCCGTTTCGCAAGCTCTGGGTGCTCGATCATTCACCAAAGTTAATCTGGCCCCCGATTCTCGGCCATTTCACGTTGAAATCTGTCTAGTTTTGCTCCGGCAAAAAATCTAGTTTTGAACCGTCGCCGACAGTCGGGATTTTTCCTCTTGAAGGATTCCCAAGACGTGCGAAATTGGAATCCATGAAGACGACGATTGATATTCCCGAGAACGCTCTGGCGGATGCCATGCGCTTCACGGGTGCGAAGACCAAGCGGGAGGCGGTGGTGATGGCGCTAGAGGACTTCAACCGGCGGCAACGGGTGGCGGATTTTCTGAAGTTGGCGGGCAGTTTTCCTGACTTTCCCGGCAATGACGAACTTGAGGCCGCCGATCTTGAGCGCAATGAACTGCTGAATGCCAAGTGGAATCGCGCACTGTGATCGTACTCGCCGATAGTTCGGTATGGATCGATTTCCTGCGGCAAGCGCCAGGGAACGTGCCGGAGTTGGAGTTGGCCCTCCGCGAGGGGCGGGCGGCGATCTGTCCGGTGGTCTGGGTGGAGCTTTGGAGCGGTGTGCGCGGCAAGGCGGAGGCGGCGGCATTGCAGGAAATGCGCGGGTTGTGTTTGCCCCTGGAGATCGACGCTGCGGCTTGGCAACGTGCCGCCGATCTGAACCGTGCCGCCGTGCTAAACGGGTTGAACTGTCCGCTGGCGGATGTCTTGATCGTGGCATGCGCCAGCCGCCATGGAGCCGGCGTGTTGCATCGGGACAAGCACATCGGCGCACTGCTTGCGCTGGCGGCGGATCCCGGTGCGAGAGGCAGCCCCCAATGAGTGGCGGAACCGCACGCTCGGGCACAACGCGGATCTCAACGATGACGGGCGACCGGACGCCGGATGGAGTGCCACCTTCCAGTTGCCGGGTTACGGAGCCTTCAGCGTGGCCCAGGCGTTCACGCCGCCCACCTTCACCGGTTTCGCCAACCCCTCGGTGAACGACGATCTGGCGCTCCTGCACTTGGCCGTGCCGCTGCCTGCGGGTGTGGGCTTTCCGACGCTTGGAAGTGGAACCAGTCTTGGCGAGGTCATCACCCTGGTCGGCTTCGGACGCTCCGGTTACGGGAGTTATGGTTACACCACCACCGCGAGCCTGACGGATCGCCGGTTCGGCTCCAATGTCATCGACAGTTTCCAACTCGATGACGAAGGCTCCGGTCTAGCAGAAGTTTTCCGTTACGACTTTGACGCGCCGGGCACCACCGGTCTTCCTGGCGGCAGCCTTGGCAACGCCATCGAAACGATCATCGGCCCGGGCGACTCCGGTGGCGCGGCGCTCAGGAACACCGCCGCAGGCTGGGAAATCGTCGGCCTCAACACGTTCACGGAAGGCTACGGCGGGCGCTTCGGGGACCTTGGCGGCGGCGTCTTGGTCGATCCGTACCGGGATTGGATTCACCAAACCACCGGGATTCCGGAAGCGGGCGGTTCGGAAATGTTGATGGTGTCGATGGCGGCGGTCATGTTCCGCAGAAAATGGAGGGGCAGTCAGCACGGGCGGCAGAGCCCACACGGGGGGTGAGGGCGGAGCGGCCTGAAGAAGCGGCGTCCACCCCATCTCACCCGCCACGCGGCAGCCATGCGCATCGGTGCTCCAATAGCCACCGCTGACCACCCGGCAGGTGCCCGAGGCAGCGCCCCGAGGATCCGTCTGCAACGTCGCGGGATATCCATCGAATCAGTCCCAGCACAACTCCACAGTTCCTGATCCCGGCGGAAACTGAGTTGGCACTGGTTGGCGTTTCAGACGCATTCGTGAATCATCCGCGCATGGGCTTGCGGGTGGCAGCAGTGCCGATGCGGGGTCATGTCTTGCTCTTACCTGATCATTGAATGTTGGAAGTTGAATGTTGAATGTTGAAATCTTCGGCGTGAAGAATGGTGTAGCAGCAGCTCTTCCGGTTTAGCCACAGCGGGGTGGCGGGCTGCGCCCTTCCCACCGCACTCCAGACTTTGGCTCGCGCCTGGGCAGGTGAAGGTATGGAGTGCGGTGGGAAGCGCAGCGCCACACCGCTTTGGCTAAGTCCCGGCGCTCGCTGCGGCC
>JAPLUI010000515.1 GCA_026397725.1 Verrucomicrobiota bacterium
CTGGAACTGACCTTTTCACAACTCCAAAGCCTGTTAGCCTCATTGATCGCATCCTTTTAATCGCCACCAACCCCGGCGACATCGTGTTGGATTTTTTCGCGGGTTCCGGGACGACGGAGCACGCGGTGTTGAAGATGAACGTGGCGAATCCCGACCAAGCGCCGCGCAAGTTCATCCTCATTTCCAGCGCGGAAGCCACGGCGGAGGAACCGGAGAAGAACCTGTGTCGGGACGTCTGCCGCCAGCGGGTGGCGAATGTGATCGCCGGCTATGGCGACACGTCGTGCGATAATTTCTCTGTCCCGTTGTTCTGATATGAGTTATCTAGTTATCTCGTGCCGCTTTGCTCAGAACTGTGTGTCTGACCAACAATCCTGTTTCAAACTCCGGGGATTTCCCGGAAAACGCTTCCCCCGGCCCTTGGATTCTGCTAGTGAGTGCTTGGTTCAAGCACGCCGACCCAGCCACCCATCCCGTCCATGCGCACCGCCCACACCGAATACGACCTCTTCCTCAGCTACGCCCGCAAGGACAACGCCCCGATCCCGGAGACCTACCCGCGCGGCTGGGTCACCGCCATTACGAACACATCCTCGCCGACCACCGCCAGTTCTCCACCGCGCCGCTGCGCATCTTCTTCGACACCCAGGACATCAAGGACGCCGAGGACTGGCGGCACCGCATCCTCCACGGGCTGCGGGAGTCGAAGATGCTGCTCGTCTGCCTTTCGCCGAATTACTTCGCCAGCGCGCCCTGCCGCTGGGAGTGGGAGGAATACGTCAAGCGCCAGGTCCATCAGCTCATGGGCAGCGAGAGCGTGGTCACGGTCTATTTCGTCGAGGTGCCCGGCAGCGCCGAGCAGGCGAATGCGAAATGGCTCGAAGAACTCATGCGCGGCAACTTCACCGATCTCCGCCCGTGGTTCCCCGAAGGCGCGGCGGCGCTCCAGCGCGCGGAGGTCCGGGCGAAGATGGCTTGCCTGGGCGAGACCTTGTGGGAACGCCTCCAGCGTGCCCGCCGCGCCGCGGCCGTGCCCGGCAACCTCCGCTGGCAGAACCCCCACTTTGTCGGCCGCCGCGAGGAATTGCGCAAGCTCCACGAGCAGCTCGGCACCGGCGCGGTCGGCGTCGTCACGGCCGTGCAGGGGCTCGGCGGACAGGGCAAGACCGAGCTGGCCGTGGCCTACGCGCACGGCTGGGCCGATTCCTACCCCGCCGGCCTGTGGAGCCTCGGCGCGGAGGGGAAAACGGAGCTGCTCCCGCTCATCGGCGAACTCGCCTGGGAACGCGCCCTCGGCTTCACCCCCACCGAGGCGGAGAAAAACGATCCCGTCCTGCTCGGCCGCAGCGTGCTGGAGCACTTGAAACAGCGTGCCGAAGCCGTGAAGGATCGCGACCCCGACCGCGGGGCCGCCTGCCTGCTGCTGCTCGACAATGTCTCCGAGCCCGCGCTGCTCTCCCCCGCCCAGCTCGCCACCCTGCCCGGCGGGCTCGGCTCCGGTTGGCTGCGCATCGTGGCCACCACCCGGCTCGAGGTGTCCAAGCAAAAGGACCGCCTCGCCGTCCTCACCGTGGATGCGCTCGATGACGACAGCGCCCTCACCCTCATCCGCGACCACCAACCCTTCCGCGATGCCCGGCACCGGCCCGTCACCGATCCGGAGCAGAGCGTGCCCAAGGGCGTGCCCACCTTCGCCAGCGAGACCGAGGAAGCCGCCGCGCTGGAAATCGTCCGCGCCCTCGGCGGCTTCACCCTCGCCGTCGAGCAGGTGGCCCTCTACCTCGGCCTGCACCCGGAGGTCACGCCCAGCGCCTTTTTCGCCACCCTCCAGGCACGCGGCCTGCCCGTGGCCGACACCCTCCCGCAGCGCGACGCCGATGTCGCCTTGCAGATGCGCACGCAGAGCAAGCAGCTCGCCCTCATCCTCGATGCCACCCTCGCCCGGCTCGACGCCCCCGCCCGCACCGCGCTCCAGTTCGCCGCCCTGCTGCCGCCCGACACCGTCCCCTGGCCGTGGCTGCGTGCCCTCACCGTCGCGCGGCACCCGGAGTTGGGAGAAAAGGACGACCTCGGCGCCGACCCGTGGCTGGCCCTGCAACGCCGCCTCACCGGCCTGCGCCTCCTCACCCCCGGCGACCACCCGGAAATCGCCCGCATCCACCGCCTCGTCGCCGCCCATCTTCAAAATCCTCCCGCCCACCCACCCCAGGATAAGACGCTCGGCGACCTCCCAGCCCCCGGTGCCGCCGATCACCCTCCGGAGGGCCAACGGCCCGAAAACACACCAGCCCAGGGCAACGCCCTGGGTTCCGGCACACCACACCAATCAAGCCCTGAAGGGGCGGCTCAAACGCTCGACCGGCACCTCGGCCAGCGCGCCGATCACCTCTACCGCACGCAAGACTCTCCCGCCGATTGGGAACTCGATGCCCTCCTTCTCACCTTACCACTTCGCCTCGGTGAAAACACCGGCCACAGCCTCGCCAACGACGCCCTCTTCCTCACCGGGAAAATCGTCACCTACCGCACGCTCCCCGCCGCCGCCACCTTCCTCGCCACCGTTCACAGCGTTATCGAACGCCTCGCCGCCAGCGACCCCGCCAATGCCGAGTGGCAGCGCGACCTCTCCGTCTCGCTCATCAAACTCGGCGACCTCGCCGTGGCCCAGGGCGATCTCGCCGGAGCCTTGCGCTATTTCACGCAGGACATGGCCATCGCCGAACGCCTCGCCGCCAGCGACCCCGCCAATGCCGAGTGGCAGCGC
>JAPLUI010000564.1 GCA_026397725.1 Verrucomicrobiota bacterium
ACAACCCGTGCCGTCCCTGGCGGAAGTCACCGAAAAGGCCGGCCAATTCATCATCGACAACCAGCATGGCAGTGGCGGCTGGTCCTATAAGTATGAGCGGGAAGGCGGCCATCCGGACCTGTCGATCACCGGTTGGCAGATTCAGGCCCTGAAGGCCTGCAGCCACACCACCATCAGGTTCAAGGGCATGAGTTCATGCATCAACAAGGGCCTCGACTATGTCTCCAAATGCCAGAACAAGAACGGCGAATATGGCTATACCGGCCCCCCGCCTCCCGATGGCAAGGCCTACAGCACGCTCACCGGCGTCGGCATGCTCTGCCACCAGATGTGGGGCAAGGGCAATGGTTCGGACATCCGCAAGGCCGCCAAGTATGTGCTCGAAAACACCGTCTTCGATTTCAAGAAAGACTGCAAGCTCTATTCCCACTACTACGAATCCCAGGCCATGATGCAGCGCGGCGGTGAGGACTGGCGGAAATACAATGCCTTGTTCCGGGATGATTTGCTCAAGAACCAGGAGCCGGATGGCTCCTGGAAAGTTCCCACCGGCGCCGCCCATATCAGCAACGAGGTCTTCAGCACCTGTCTCTGCACCCTGATGTTGGAGGTGTACTACCGCTTCCTCAGCACCGGTGGCGGCGGCGGCAGGGAGCGCCCCGGCATTTGACGCGGCTTGAGGCAACCCTGCCAAGGTCGCTCGGGCGGCAGATCTCCAGACGCCACCACATGGCTTAACCCCTAGTTCCAAATGAACTCATCAAACGAATCAGACCCGCCGCCCCATCTCGATTCCAAACGCAAATTGAGTTCTTGGGCCAAGCTTGGTGGCGGGCCGCTGACCTTCGCCGTCATCTTTCACGTGGTCGCGCTTGCCATCGGTGCGTTTTGGATCTTCCAAATCATTCGGCAACCGGAGAAGAAGGTGGACTTCATCCCGCCGGTTCGCGGCGAGCGTGGTGCCGAACACCCCGTCGAAAACAGAAAGCCGGCGCAACTCCCCCCCAGTGCCAGTGCCAGACGCCTGGCTGCGGAAGGGGTGGCATCCACCATGACGATCCCCGAGCCGGGCGATGGTTTCGTCAAGATGTCGCCGCTTTCCGCCCTGGGCAACCCGGGCCTGCCCGGCGGCCAGGGCCTTCGTGGTGGCGGCCCCGACATGCCCTTCGACGAAGGCATTCTCGAGCCCTTTGACCGGCTCCCTGAACTCCTGGGCAAGCGCTGTTCCAAGGAAGACCGCCTCCAGCGCCTCGCCGAAAACGGCGGCACCAAGGACTGTGAGGACGCGGTGCTCAAGGGCCTGCGGTGGCTCAAGACCAAACAAGCGGCGGACGGCTCATGGGACGGCCCGAGCCGAGTCGCCATGACCGGCCTGGCGCTGCTGGCCTACTTCGGCCACTGCGAAACCCCGGCCTCCACGGAATTCGGCGAATCCTCCATGCGTGCCATCGTCTATCTCGTCAACATCGGCGCGAAGAACAACGGGCGAATCGCGGATAATTTTGCGGCGGGCAACTGGTCCTACGAGCACGCCATCGCCACCTATGCGTTGGGCGAAGCCACCACCTTCTGCAAGGAAGTCAAACAACCCGTGCCGTCCCTGGCGGAAGTCACCGAAAAGGCCGGCCAATTCATCATCGACAACCAGCATGGCAGTGGCGGCTGGTCCTATAAGTATGAGCGGGAAGGCGGCCATCCGGACCTGTCGATCACCGGTTGGC
>JAPLUI010000214.1 GCA_026397725.1 Verrucomicrobiota bacterium
GAACAAGACCCCGGGTTCGTTGGGTTTTCTGTCAGGTCCGGTGCCGGGCCAGACCACTACGTTAGGTTGGACCGGCGGGATGGGGCGCGCCTTGACCGGGATCGCGTTGAGGATGTTATGGATTCCCTCATAGATCAGTTCACGGTTGCCGTACACATCCATCAGATAGAGGCGGAAGCGGCCGTCCATGCCGCGTGCCGAAACCAGGAAATCCTCTTCCGATAGCGGCAGGGGAGCGGTGTAGCCGGTGAAACCGCCGGATGCATGGTAGTTCTCCTTTTCGCCCGGGTCCACCGGTCCGTTGCCGGTTTCAGGCCACTGGAGATCGCGGGTCACCTTGGTCAGGCCGTCGGGGAAATTGAACCCTTGGCTGGGATCGATGATGCCGATCGACCCGCTCCACCAATCGTGGTGGCCCACGCCGCAGAACATGATCCGGCGGCTGCCGGGGATTTGTTGCGGTTGCGAGGTGTGGTCGGGCCAGATGCTTTGATTCCCCCAGAACACCGAGACACCCGTGCCGTCCTGGTTGACGGTCCACAGTTTCTGCACGCGCCACAAGGCCTTGTCGGTGTATTCCCAGCGTGAATAGATCACCCGGCCATCGGCCATGAGCGACGGCACGAAATCCGGTTCGTTGTTGAGGCTGACCAGATAGATATTGCCGCCGTCGGCATCACAGCGTGCCAGCACGTAGGAGTTGATGAACGGTCCGCAGCGCACATAACTGTTGCAACGGGTGGTGGTGAACATGAGGTGTCCGTCGGGAAGATAGATCGGGTCGATGTCATCGTATTCGCCGCTGTCGGTGAGTTGCCGCAGGCCGCTGCCATCCAGGTTCATTTCATACAAATGAAAACTCTTCTGGTCGTGCGGCTTGTAACAGAACAGCACCCGCTTGCCGTCGAAGGACAGATCCGGACGCCAGAAACTTCCGGGCTTGTCGGGCGCGAGTTGCCGCACCTGCCCGCCCGGCCGCAGCCCGTCCAGCACTAACAGCCGACCACCCGGCGCGGCCCACATGCTCATCCGGTGGATCGCCTCGTGATCGACATTGTTGGCTCCATGTTGGATCGGGATGTCCACGAAGAGCAGTTGCTTGAAGTCGATCACGGGGTTCTTCATGAGGATTTCCCGCTTGACCCGGCGCACATTCAGATAGAACTCCCTGATCGCCGGGTCCTCGCCGGCGTAGAGCGCGTCGCTGGAGTTGTTATCGCCGGTCAGGCCGGGGATTTTCCCCCACGGTACATCGCCGTAACCCGCGGTGATCATTGCCGGCACCCATGTGGAATCATCCACGCCGGGTTGCTGCCAGTCGGGCACGGCTTCTTTCGCGGTACGCCAGGAAGTGTTGGAGGTGACGAACACGTGTTTGCCATCGGCAAGCGTGATGGCCAGGCTCACGATCAGCCCGGCGGGATTGTTACTGTTAGCCGGTTTGTTCTCCGCCCGCACCGCCAGCACGTTGGAGCCCTGCTTGATCAGGTTTCCAACAGAAAACCCGGCGGCCCGCGACCATGTGTCATGCGCGCCCACGCGGGTGCCGTTGAGGAAAACCTCGCAGGCATCGTCGGCGGCGACACGCAAATCCGCGACACGCACAGCGGCGGGCACCTCAAACTTCGACCGGAAGAACCTGGTGGCGGCGGGGGCGTTTTCGCTAGGTTTGCCTTCGGGATACCAGATCCAGCCTTCGCGGGGTTTGCCGTCGGGTTGGGCTCCCCATGCGGGCATTGCCGCCTGTCCGGCGGCCGCCTTGGCCACGCCCTCTTTCATCTGTTTTTCCAACGCGTCCAAGGCGCGCAATTCGGCGGACATATCCGGTGCCGGCGACTTTTTTCCAAGTCGTGCCGCCAATTCCCGTGTCCAGGCGATCTCCTTGGCCGCGCGTTGCATCAAGGGCTCGCCCATGGCCTGGAACAACCAGTCACGTCCCATCGCCTGGGTTTCTTCCTCTGCGGTGAGGGTCCGGGTTTCAGGCGTCCGGGCTGCGCCGAAATCGGTTGGCAAATAGATATCGCCACCCGCCAACGGCAACGATGTCAGGAGGAGGGACAGGATCAGGAGTTGTTTGGGTGCTTGCATGGCGGTCATGGTTTGGTGGATACTTATCTGCGTACAATCAAGGGTTTGGTGCGGGGGACAAGAAAAAAGAGACCCCAAAAACCGACGATTTGGGGGCCAAGGTGATCATTTGTGGAATGTGGGATCGCTAAAGAGAGCGACTTTTCCCGCAGGGGAAAAGTAGTCATAGACCGCCGCTACAAATTACGGGTTCGGTTCAACTTTGACTTGCATGAAGGCTTTGTCGGGGAGCCCTTGGGTGCCAGTGAGGGCGAAGCTTTGGTAATGATAGCCCGAGCTGAGCGTTGCCCAGCCGGGGTCGGTGACAGTGCCTTCAGCGCAGGGGAAGATCGACCCTCCCCAGACGATCAGGTCATTACCACCCTGGACGGTATATTTGATGCCATCCGCAGCATTCACCGCAGTTGCCGGTGTGCCGCTGAAGGGTCCCGTGCCATCGCGCACCGCGATGGTCAGAATCAAGACCTTCTGTCCGGAATATTGACCTGTCACCACCCCGGTCTGCGAATACACCTTGGCATTGAGCGCGCCGTTGTTAGGCGTGCCGTCGAGGGCGAACTCCATCAGGTTGTTCTGGTTGTCGCCGTCGGGATCCGCGGCTTGTCCCACGATCAATGGATCGATGACGCCGGGGAAGAACGGGCCGATCCATGAGGCGTAAGGGCTGGAGGGTGGTGGAGTGGTGCTGCTTAACGCCTGGATCTCGTAGATTCGACCGCCGTTCCCACCTGAACCGGTCCCCGAGATTGAAAGCAAGATGCTCTTCGTTCCCGCTGGCGCCGAGACCTCCATATCAAAGTATGCCCGGCCTTCACCGGCGTAATTTATATATGTGCGGGTACTGGCAGGAAACGCCCCCAGGTCCAACTCATAATCGCCGGCATTTAGCGACGTCTGCTGGGTCGCGGAGGCCTTGAGCGAAATGTCTCCCAAAATCCTGGAGCCGTCATTCGCAAGGTAGATGCGGACTGTGTTGAGACTGGCGTTGAAACCAGTGATGGCAAGGAGTTCTGGAAAGGTGGGGCCACCCGAGGAAAAGAAGAAGGGGTTATTATCCCCACTATTGTCACTAGCCTGATTGTCGGTCAGATAGGACAATGGATTGCCGCTCGTCTGGCTCACCGCCACATTGGCAGGGGTGGCGGCCAACCCGCCCAACACGTTGTCAGGATGGGTAACATCAACTGCCATGGCCGTGGGGCCCGAAAATGCCAGGAGCAAAAGCGTGAGAACGGCGCAAATTCTTGCGCCGGTGAACGTGGAGGTTATTGAGGCGAGGCTGCGTGGCCAGAGCCGGAATGGTTGGGAATCAGTTCTGTTTGTTTTCATGGTTGCGGTTTTGACTGATTGCGTTTGTTTGCTGTGCTTGTTTCTATCAGATCATGATCCGGGACGGATCAACGGAGGCGGGTTGGATGTTAGAAATTGGTGGATGCAGGAGAGAGGTTGGTGGGAGAAAACTCAAGACTGGAAGACACAAGACGCAAGAGAAGAGGAAGAGGAAAGATTTCTTATTGTTGAGTTTTGAGTTTTGATTTTTGATTGAAGACAGGGAGGCTGCGGCTGGGGCGGTGGGCGGGCGGCAGCGAAGCACCGGGCCGCACAGGCAGTGGGGAGACGCCGCGACACTGGTTTCAAGCGGCCACCCACCAAGCACCCGCAAGCGCGAGCCGCTCTGGCCGGGCAAGCACCATGCCGGGTGCCGGGAAAATCCTGCGAACGGAACCCGTCTAACAAAAATCTCTGGTCCCTGGTCCCTTGTCCGGTGAGACAGGAGCGCGATGCTGCGATCAGCGCTGCGGGCGCGTGGATGTCTCACGGACTGAGTCATGGAGGTGGTTTGGTGGTTGGGAACCATGTGTAAAATCGACGATTCGGGGCGGAGTGCCAGAAGAAAGAGACCCCCAAAACCGACTATTTGGGGGCCAAGGTTCTCATCTGCGCCCTATGAGTCAGGAGTCGGGGGTCAGGAGTCGGGGGTCAGGAGTCGGGGGTCGGGGGGCAGGGGGGCAAAGGTCTGTGCGAAGCCCTCTTCACCCATGACCCATGACCCGTGACTTCTTCACACCTCACTGGCAGCAAGCCAGCGGAACGAAACGATTGTGAAGCGGCGACCGAAGGTCTTGTTGGCGGCGAGGGTTGGCGGGGTGGTGAGGTCTGCGGCCTCGGCGGGATTGAGAAAGTCGCGGGAACGGCGCACGACCGCCTCGCAGACGGCGCGGGCGAGCAGATGGCCTTGGGCGTCGCGGGCGTCGCCATAAGCGCGAATTGTGAAGGTGTCATCGCGGACGGAGAGGATGGGGGCGAGCGGGCGCAGAATATCGGCCTGGCGGGTCCAGCCGGGCAGGCCGTAGCCGCTGTAGCCGACGGCGGCAGCGGGGAACTGGTATTCGGCATCGGCGGCCCGCTCGGGCACGGCCACGGACTTGGTCGAGAGCGCCTGGAGCGCGGCGAACGGGTTGGTGGCGGGTTTTTTGGTGACTTCGTTGAGGGCAGCCTGGAGGGTGCCGGCCAGCGCGAGGTCGCCGGAGGAAAGCTGGCGGTTGACAAATTCCGCCAGCGACAGGAACGGCCCGCGGAGGCGGATCTGCCGGACGACTTCCTCGGCCAGCGCGTCGAGGAACTTGTCATCGACGGTGCGGTAACCGGCGAAGTCGTTGGCCTCGGGGAAATCGCCCGAAGTGCTGGCCTCGCCGGCCTTGGCATCCCCGGCCACGCTGAAGCGGGTCAGCGCATAATCGGTGTCGGCCGACAGCCCGGTGTCCCACCCGTTGGCGGTTTCGCGGACGAACGGGACGCGCTGCTTGCGGGCATGACCGAGCAGGGCACGCCAGGCGGTGACCGAGGTGGAGTTGACATTGAACATGCCCTCGACTTCTAGCCGCGAAGCAATGGTCTTCCATGAATCGGTTTTCGCGACATAGTCCGTGTAGAGTTTGGTCGCCTTGGCGGTGCCGATGGCGGCCGTGGCCCGGTCGGCGAGGATCGGTTGATAGGCGCGGTTGGCGAGCGGCGTCTGGCCGGTGACGAAATCGGTGTAGGTCGCTTGCTGGCTCCGGCCTGCACTGCCGAAGGCGGTCGGGTCCGGCGTGATGGACGAGATGAACCAGTCGTCGAAGAGCAAGTGGTTGGCGCAGTAGGAATCGTCATACTGGAGGTTCTCCTTGAGACCGGCATCGGCGTAATTGACCACGGCGTTGGCAGGCAGCAGCGGAGTGGCGTCGGAGTTGCCGATCAGGTTGAACGCGTAGGGCGGGACCGGATTCTCGTAGCGGAGGTCCCAGTTGACCAGTTCGCCTAACGACACGAGGGGGCGGCTCGGCAATTCATCAATGACGCAGCGGGAGAGGCCGTCGGCCTTGTTGAAGCCGGTGACGATATAGCCGCGGCCGGAAGCGTCGCCGGCATTGGGCAGCAGGCTGTCGCCGCCCGCCGGGTGCTTGATGAAGCTGAAGTCGAACGGGGAATTGACCGGGTGGCCGGTGCCGCCGTAGTGGCGGCCGATGTCTCCCAGATCCTCAAAGCCGGTGGCGGTGAAATTGACAAACGGGCTGGATTGGACCAAGCCCTTGGCGGCGAGATGGGTGCGGCTGGCCGTGCGCGCGCCGAAGAGGGTCGAGAGGAATGGGGTGGGATTGGTGAGACATTGGCCGAGGGTACCCTCGGCGAGTTGCGTCAGCGGTTTGTAAATGACATTGGCAACTTCCGGAGTGTAACACGCCCGATAGGGCAACACCCAGACGCCGTTGACGCTCATGTCCACATAGACGGTCACCCCGTTGGTGACCCGGAGCAGGGCATGGTTGTCGCACGCCGTGTCGAATTTGGCATCGGCCTTGAGGGTGGCGGCGCGCGGCAGGGCGGGGGTGTTGCCGGCGTTGTCCTTGACGGGAAAGAAGTTGCCGCCGCCGCTGCGGTAGCCGGGTAGCAACTCGAGCAAGGTGCCGGCCGCCACCGGCGTGGCGGTGGCGGGGCTGAACAGGCGGGTCTCGCCGGGCCTGAGTGTGAGGGTCCCATTGATCTGATAGTTCAGGGCGGTGGCGCTCGACAGTGCCGGCGTGTTGTTGGTGCTGTTGCCCGTCAAGGCGTTGTAATTGTTGTTGGTGGTGCCATTGATGGTGTAGCGGAGGGCGGCGGGCAGCGGCGCCGGGATGCCAAAGGCCAGCGGCCCTGGCGTGGTGATCTCCACGTTGTAAGGGTTCCACAGGGTGATCACCGGGGTCAACAGCAGGCGCGGCTCCAGCTTGTCAGGATCGGCGGTCGTGCCGGCACTGTGCGAGAACACCCATTGCATGCGGGCGATCAGCGGCAGGATGCGCACCTTGTGGAGAAATGCATAACTGTCACCAACGATGGACACATAAGAGCTTGGCAGCGTGAGCTTGCCGGACGAGGAAACGGTGATGCGCTTGTAAAAGGTCGCGAAGTCGTTGAGGTTCTCCCAACTGGTCACCGGACCGTGCTGATAGATCGGGAAATTGTAGTTGGTCGGGCGGTAGGCGGCCCACGGATAGAACATCGAACCGGCGGACACCGGATTGTCGGGCGCGGGCCGCGTGAACATGGCATCCAGTTTGGGCGTCAGACGGAACAAGGGCAGGTTCGACATCGGCTGGGAGGCCCATTTCTCGGTCAACAGCGAGAAGTCCTTGCGCCACCCGCCGGTGGCCGTGTTGGTCAACAGCCCGACCGAAACCGCCGATAGATCGTGGCCAAACTCGCGTGAGGTCGCGACGCCATCCTTGCCCTTGGTAGCGATCAGATCGGCCTGCCGCAAGGTGATCGCCTTGGCGGCGGGTGCGGCATTTTTCAACAACGAATCGAGCCGGAACGGCTGCGGATCGGCGATGGCGTGCGACTTGGCCAGTACCGCCCAGCGTGCCGCCGCCGCGACGGGGTCGGGCTGGTAGGGCAGCGGCAGCCGCGCCTTCTGGTTTTCGCCGCCGATCCACCAGGCGAGGGTGCCAGGCAGACGCCCCGCGGCAACCGGGGTCGGGACCAGATGAATCTGCAGTTGCTCACGCCCGGTGCCGAGCGAGCCGGTGCCGAACAGCGTCACCTTGCCGGTGCCCGGCGTCGTCTCAGGCAACGTGGTGGGCTCGTTCCCATGCCCGGAGGTCAGCCACGCGACGAAGCGCGTCTGCTTCTCCGTGCGGTAATTGCTGCCCGGCGCCTTGGGCCGTCCCGCAAAACCACCGCTGGTTTCATGGTCGCTGCCCTGCCAACTGTTCCACACGCCGAGGACCGGCGGATGGTACTCGCCGAGGATGTCGGCGCGGGCGGTGACGCGCGTGTCGCTGCCGGTCTGGCGTTGCAACTCGCCCAGCGCGAGCAGCAGGGACAGGCGGGCGTTGGCACGGGCGATTGCCGCAGCCTCGGCCTGCCCCGACGTACGCAGCGAGATGGTCGAAAGCGTCAACAGTCCGACCGCGAGGACCGTCAGCAGGATCATCAGCGAGAGGGTGACGATCAAGGCAAAGCCGCGCCTGGGACAGCGGCGGCTGCCCGCAGAGAGCTGCTGGTTGGTTTGAATTCGGGCAAGTATGGGCATTAGGAGTTGTTACCCCTGTGACACTGGTCGGTCGGGCCGCCGGGACAAGTGCAAAGTGACCCCAAAACCGACGATTTGGGGGCCAAGGTTCGCATCGGCACCTCTAACGGACCAGTGCCTGGCAATTCCATTCCGCAGCCGCCAGATACCCCGCATCCACCGTCAACGAGGTGCCCGTGATGCCGGCGGAATCCTCACAGCAAAGGTAGAGGATGGATTTCGCCACCACTTCGGGTGTCAGGACCTCGTTGAGCGGCACCCGGTTCAGGCGCCCGGCCAGATGGGCCTCAGGGTCGGGCATGGCATTGAGGTGCCGGCGCAACATCGGGGTATCGGTGATGCCGGGACAGACACAGTTGCAGCGGATGCCGTAGCGGGCGTAGTCGAGCGCGATGGAGCGGGACAACTGGAGCACGGCACCCTTGGAGGCAGTATAGACGGGGGTGCCGCACTGACCCACGAAGCTGCTGATAGATCCGACGTTGACCACATAAGAACGTCGGTTCTTTCGCAGATGAGGGAACGCATGCTTGAAGGCCAGGAACATGGATTTGACGTTCACGTCCATCACGTGGTCCCATAGCTCGACGGTATAGTCATGCAGCATCCGCACATCAACGATGCCGGCGTTGTTGACCAGGATCTGGAGACCTCCAAACGCATCCACGGTTTGTTGGATCGAGGCGCTGACCTCCTCTTCCCGGGTCACGTCGCAGCGGATGAAAATCGCCCTGCCACCCGTTTGCTGGATGGCACGCAGGACCCGGCTGCCATCGTTTTCATCGCGGCCGATGAGCGCGACCGCCGCACCCTCGCGGGCGAACAGCAGGGCCGCGCCTTCCCCGATGCCTTTGGTCGCGCCACTGATCCACGCGGTCTGGCCGACGAGCTTTGGTGTTGTCATGGCATGCTTCCCGGTTGGATTGGGTGGCACAATTCAGGCGGTCCAGGCCCTGCGGATGAAGTCACGCAGCAGGATCACTTCCGATAGATTGTCCACCTCGTTGCAATGTTCCCAGTCGATCCAGACATACTCAATGCCAATGTAACCACGATATCCCGTGGCCTTCATCACGCTGACAATCCGGGCGTAGTCGATCGTGTTGTGCCGGAGTGACACCTGCAGGCGGCCCTTGCGCGCTCCCCGGGCGTGGAAGTGACTGGCGTGGGCGATGAGTGGTTCCACCTCCGCCTCGCCGATGCCGCGCCGGATGAAATGCGTGTAGTCGAGTGCCAGCGTCAGTCCCGGGGTGGCCTGGACCAGCCGCATGACATCCTTGGGAACAGGAACGAGCGATCCAACATGAGCCTCGATGGAGAAGGTGATGCCTGCGCCACGGGCTTGTTCGCAGCGCCAGGCCAGTTCCTCACAGGATCGGCCGAACGATGCCGCCCGCGGTTCGTCCGGGAAAAACACGCCGGGCAATGCCGTGACATGTTTGCCGCCGCATTCGCCGGCGTACTCCAAGGTTTGCAGAAAGATCTGCCGGGCCATGGCCCGCCTGCTGGGATCGGGATGGTTCGGAGCCAACGAAACGAATTCCGGCGCCGTCTGCAGAAAGATATCGGCCAGGCGGATGCCGCGGTCCGCGAGCTTGCGCCCCAAGACCCGCGCGTTCTTGCGCAGATGGCGGAACTCGCTTGATGGCTGCAGGTGGGAACGGCCCTCGAAAAGTCCGAGGTCCACGCCCTCGAAGCCCAGCATCGCAATGAGGTCGAGCGCCTGATCGTGGGAGAGCATGGGAAAGGAGAAATCAGCGGCGGCAAACCGGAGCTTCATGGCAGGTCCTTTCCGGGTTGTTCGTTAGAAACGGGCGAGTGGACCGACTGGATCGCACGGATGACGTGGTCCTCGGACAGGCTCATGGGGTGGGTCAGGACCTTGCGCCACAGCGCTTCAAGCGTGGCCGATCCGGTGGCTTGTTCATGACTCCACTCTTTGACAAACCCGCCCCCCTTGATGTCCTTGCGCAAAAACTCCCGCGCCTTCTCGCGCATTTCCTCGTTCATGAGGCGGGGGCCGCGCGACAGCGTACCATACTGGCTGGTGGTCGAGTGATGGGTCATCTGCTTGAAAAACCCGTTTCTTGACATCGCGCCCAGGATTTCGGCGGCTTCCCCTGAAGCGTAGAGTTCCATCACCATCAGTTCGGGGGAAAACCCGTGGGCCACTCCCATGTCGAAACACTCCACCAACCATGCGGTTAGACCGGCCCAAATGACCTGCTCGGCGAACAGATCCAGTTCGGCTTCTTCGCGGAACGAGGATTCGAAGACGCCGCCGCGCGTCAGGCCGATCCCCTTGCAGAGGGCGAGCACACATTGGCGCGCCTGGCCCGAGGCGTCCTGATGAACCGCGAACTGGGCGATGGCACCCCGTCCCTGTTCATAGAGGATGCGCACCATGTTGCCGGTCATCCGCGGCGCCACCATCACCACATCGACATCCGCCGCAAGCGGAATCAGGCCGTAGCCCACGTTGTAGCCGCTGGCCCACACCAGCGTCTTGCCGGGCCCGATGCCGGGCGCGATCTGCTCGTCCCAGATCACGGGCTGGCACTCATCCGTTGTTAGAATGAGCAGCACGTCGCCGGCCAGCGCTGCCTCGCGGATGGACAGGGGCTTGAACCCATCCGCGATGGCCTGTTGGAGATAGGCATCGTCACGGTTGCCGACGATGACCCGCACCCCGCTGTCGCGAAGATTGAGGCCTTGGGCGCGGCCCTGATTGCCATAGCCGAGCACCGCCACCGTCTTGCCGTGGAGTGGCTCCAACGTTGCGTCTTGTTCCTTGAGGAGTTTCATGGTTGCTCAATGGTGTCTTCTTATCCATCATTCATGGTTCACGGGCCGCTGTCACGACAGCGGGCTTAAGGATCAGCAGGCCCGGAGACAAGCACAAATTGACCCCAAAACCGACGATTTGGGGGCCAAGGTTCGCATGCGCGTCTCTAACGAGACTCCCGCCGCAGGCGTCGGTCAGCTCGATCCATCCGTCAGAACGCAGGCACACCAGACCATCGAACTCGCCCGGCCAAACCATCGCGCCCCCGTTACGGGCTGTGATCTGCACTCCCGAAACCCGCGCCATCATGACATCCTGATGTCCGTCGAGACATCCTGATGTCCGATCGGACAACCGGTTGTCGCGAAGGCTCGAGGAGTGAGGCATGGACATCCTAATGTCCGATCGGACATCAGGATGTCTCGAAGCCTCCTTACCCATCCCTCAACAAACACTGGTGGACGCGACAAATGCATTGACGAATCCATTGACGATGGGCCATGAATTTTCCGGGATTGCTAACACATGAATTCGCGCACCGAACTTTTTCTTTACCAACTGGAATGGACCATGGACCGGATGATGCGTCCGACGTGGCGCAATCTGGATTCCTCATTCGAATCATGGGCGTATGGCAACGGTCTGCTCAAACAAATCCGCAGGCTGGAAGCGCAAGCCTTCATTGATGTCCGGAGGGATATGAAATCCGGCAAGCGCGTGATCCGGCTCACCGAAAAGGGTTTGGCAGCGGGACGTGTGGGTTGCGATCCCGAGCAACGCTGGCATCGCTCTTGGGACGGAAAATGGAGAGTGATCCTTTTTGATGTGCCGGAAGAGGAACGAGCATCACGGCGCAAATTGCGTCACAAATTGGAGGCTGCGGGATTCGGTTGCATGCAGCGCAGCGCATGGATATCTCCCGATTCACTCAATGATCTGGCGGTGGAATTGCGGCCTCTGGCAGTTAATGCGGCGAATCTCGTCTTATTGGACGCCGCCCCATGCGGAGGTGAATCATCAGCGGACTTGGTGCGTGCGACTTGGGATTTCATGCGTATCAACGGAGCTTGGAAAGACCTCGATGCCCATCTTGACGCCGCCCCGAATGACTCGGAATCATTATCGCAAGAAGCGATTGTCCGGTGGGTCACCAAGGAACGAAATCTGCTCCAGCGCTGTTTCCGTATCGATCCATTTTTACCCGCAGAACTGCTTCCGGCAAGATACCAGGGAATGACGATCTGGAAAAAGCGCCGTCGCGTACTCAACAAACTCACGAACAGCCTCTCCCGAGTCGTCGGGACATCCTGAGGTCCGATCGGACCTCAGGATGTCCCGGAGGTTTCAGGGGCGGGGAGTAGGTGGCTGCGGAGTGAGGCAGAGGTTTGATGGGGGATGATGGGTGTCACCCTGCCACGCGGTCCCTTCATGAATAACACAACCCGTCGGCCTGGCTTTGACCCCTCGCATCAGTGGTGGGTGGGATTGCGTCGAAACAGCGGGCCGGACCGGCGATCACCACCTCCTTTTCCCCCGTTCAACAACACGACCTTGATCGCGTCGATGGCCTGATGCGTCCGCCGTTTCGGTTGTATTTGCAGTTTCAAAGTTTCTGCTTGCCAGTGGCGGGCGAGCGGCACCTAATGAGTGCGTATGACAACACTGCGCGCTGAAGTCACCGAATTCCTTGCCGCCCAACCGCTCAAGATGTACCTCGGGGGGCGATGGACGGAGTCCCTCCACGGAGCGACCCTCGAGACGCGCGACCCGGGCACCGGGTCGGTGATCGCCCGGGTGAGCGCAGGGGATGCGGCGGATGTGGAGCGGGCCGTCCGGGCCGGCGCGGTGGCCTTCGCGCAGAGCGGATGGGCCGCCATGACTGCCAAGGAACGCGGAGTGATCCTCCATCGGTTGGCCGATCTGATAGACCAGCACCAGGAGATCCTCGTGGAAATCGAGTCACTGGATGTCGGCAAGCCCCGGGCGCAAGCCGCCGCCTTTGACGTGCCGCACGCGGCGGCGACGTTCCGCTACTACGCCGATCTCGCGCTGCGGACGCAGCCCGCAGAACCCCTCGTGGTCTCTGGCTTCGAAGCACGCAGGATGCTGGTTCCTTACGGCGTTTGCGGCTTCATTTTCCCGTGGAATTTCCCCTTCTTGCTCGTGGGCTGGGGGATCGCGCCGGCCTTGGCCGCCGGCAACACGGTGGTCATCAAGCCGGCCGAGGATACGCCGTTGTCCACCCTCTATTTCGCCAAACTCGCGGAACAAGCCGGAGTGCCGGCGGGAGTGATCAATGTGGTCACCGGTTTGGGCGAAACCGCCGGCGCCGCGCTGGCGCGTCATCCGGGCCTCAAACGCATGTCGTTCACCGGGTCGCCGGAGGTGGGCCGACAGGTGGCTGAAGCGTGCGGTCGGAATCTGGTGCCGGTCAAGCTGGAACTGGGGGGCAAGGGCGCGGCGATTGTGTTTGAGGATGTGGACATCGAGGCGGTGGCCACCGCGCTGGTCGGAGCGATTACCTTGAATGCCGGGCAGGTCTGCTGCACCGCCACGCGGTGGCTGGTGCAGCGGAAGATTTACGACCCGTTGGTCAAACTGGCCGTTGCCGCCCTCAGCGGGATGCGGATGGGTTATGGGGCCAACCCCGACACGCAGCTTGGTCCGCTGGTCAGTGAGAAACAGCGTGCCCGCGTGCTGGACTATCTGGACCAGGGGGTGAAAGAAGGCGCGAAACTCCTGCTAGATGGGGGAACCGCCGTGGTGCAGGGCTACGAGGAGGGTTATTATGTGAAGCCCGCGTTGTTGGCGGGCGGTCCGGGCAACGTCTGCGCGAAAGAGGAAATCTTCGGGCCGGTGGCCTACGTGATGACGTTCGATGCCGAGCAGGAGGCGCTCGAACTCGTCAACGGCTCCGCCTACGGACTGGCTAACAGCGTTTGGAGCGGCGATCCCGAGCGGGCGAACCGGGTTGCCGAAAGACTGACGGCGGGCAATAGCTGGATCAACGCCCACAACCTCTTCGCTCACGGCATTCCTTACGGTGGCTGCAATCTCAGCGGATGCGGTGGCGGGGTGTTGGGTGAGGATACGTTCCGGGATTATCTGCGCGCTCAATCCATCGCACGCCCGTTGGCTTGAGCACCGGATCCAGAAGTCATTTGAATCCGCAAGTCATTGCAATCGGATCAGTCGGTGAAATCGTGCCGTCGCACGCGGGCCCGCCGTTCCAACAATTCCGCAGTGTCGCCCGGGGGCAGCACGTGCTGGTTGATGGGATAGGGTCGCGGTGCCTGCAGCGGGTCCACCACGATGTCCCCGCCGACCTCGGAGCGGATCTGTGAGGCGTTCAGGCCGGTACGCCGGTGCAACGCGCGGGACAGGCCTTTCGCGCCGTCAAAGCCCGTCTCATAGGCGATTTCCTTGACGGAATGGTCCGTCTCGCGCAAGCGCCGAACCGCCTCCTGAAGGCGGGCAAACATCCGGCAGGCCTGCGGACTCGCGCCAAAACGGCGTTTGAAAATGCGCAGGAAATGGGCGAGCGAAAGACCCAGTTCGCCCGCCAGCTCGGCATCCTGGAATGGCCCTCCATCCAGCGAGATCACGCGCAGATGGATGCGCTCCCAGGCGTCCAGCGGCACGGCGGATTTGTTTTCGCGGACCGAGGCATTGACGATCAATTCCAGCATCTTGAAGACCGTCGCCTGCAAGTGGAGCCGGTGGCTGGATCCGGATTGTGGCAACTCCATCGTGAGAGTCTCGAACAGGGCTCGCATGGGGCCAAAGGATGGCCCCAGCCGCATGACCAGCGGCAGCGGACCCAGTTCTGGAAACCCGGGCGTGAACTCGCAGCGGCTTAAGGGCGCGAAACTGATCGCCGCTTGAAACAACAGCGTGCCACCTGACACCTGATAGTAGTTCTCCAGGGCGGGCCGGAAACAAATCAGATCATGTTCGCCTGCCTCGACCGGACCATGGGGGGTGCGGGCCTCCAGCCGCCCCTTCTCGATCAGCAAGAACTGGTGGTAGGCCTGGAGATAGTCGAAGGCGACCGCGTGAGGGTACTGCCAGCATCCGGCATAATGCACCATCGGCCCGAACTGGTCGGGCGTCAGTTGCAACAAAACCTCATCGGCACCCGCCTGGCGTGCGGGGTCGGTATGGTTCACGGGTGTTCCCTCATGCGTCGTGAGAATCTCGAGTTCGTTCGGGTTCATGATCATGCGGTTGACGCGTTTCGCCAACCCGAGCGATCCCAACGCCGCGAAGGACGCGGATCCGGACGGCGCCGGCTAGAACAATCTCATGGCCGGGCGATCAACGGGGCGGTTTTCACGCGCGGGCGAATCGTCAATTTCTCGATGCCGGGGAAGTTCGGATCCTCCATCGCGCGGATTTCCTCTTCACCGTTGTAGGGACAACACGCATCCACCCAGGCGATGAGGCGGAGACGACTCACCTCGTCCACCTTGACGTCGTGGTGCTTGCCGCTGGATGCATTTTCTATCAATTGGCTCTGGTATGAGAGATAGGTCATCGGCCGGATGGTTTGGACCGCCACCGGATTCATCCCGGCGTTGGGGAAGGTCTCGACGGGAATGACACAGGCGGCGCCGTAACCCGGACCGGACTTGGCGGGGAGGCCCCAGCCGCCGGCCGCGCCGACGAGTGTGAGATAGGGTTCCTTGAACGGGCCTTCGCCCGGCCGCAGGGTGAGATCGAGTTTTTCGCGGGCCTTGCCATCGCCCTGATGGCACTTGCCGCAGTATTGATTGAGCACGGGCTGGACGAAGCGTTCGTAGCCGATGCTTTCCAGGCCCCAGGGCGGCGGGGTGATGGCACTTGGCGGACGCTTCATGGCGATCGCGGGAACGGCCGTGCTCCGCGACGGCGTGCTTTGGCTTTCATGACATCCCACGCATCCGCGCACCTCACCCGGCATCACGCCGGTGAAACTGCGCATGGTTTGCAGGCAACGGTGTTGCTCATCGAGCAGTTGGAAAAAGACCGCCTGGCCTGCGGGGACCTGGAAATTCACGGAGCCATCGGCCTCCACCGGCACCTCGCCGAGGATGCGTTTCACGGTTTCCTCCTGGACGATGGAAACCGGCGGGCCGGAGTGTCGATAGATCTTTTCCCAAGTCGAGTAGGTCTTGTAATCCGGTTGGAACACGCGCAGGTACTTCACCAGGCCGCGCGGCAGGTCGGGCACACCCTGGCAAACGTCGGCGGAGAACAAGACCCCGGGTTCGTTGGGTTTTCTGTCAGGTCCGGTGCCGGGCCAGACCACTACGTTAGGTTGGACCGGCGGGATGGGGCGCGCCTTGACCGGGATCGCGTTGAGGATGTTATGGATTCCCTCATAGATCAGTTC
>JAPLUI010000231.1 GCA_026397725.1 Verrucomicrobiota bacterium
ACTTTCCCAGCGAGAGCGCTGCGAAGATTATGGTCATCCCGAACTTTTCGCTGCCGAGTTTTTCGCTTGCCGCTCCGGGCAGATTTTGGCAGAGTAGCGCCCTTCGGCAAGGCTCGGTGGACCCGGACCCCACCAGCCAAGACCGAACAAGTCGGTGGAGGCGACGGCGATAAGCCCTCAGTTTGGATTCGCAGTCCAGCGTGCCGTCGCCTCACCTCAAACGTTCTGCCAATCATTTCATCGACCTTGTCGGGCCAAAATCGGACTTGACGTAATTCGGGCCAGGGCTACTTTTCCGGGAGATGCGAGTCTACATCGAAACCACCATTCCGAGCTACCTGACTTCATGGCCGTCACCGCAGGTTGTTGACGCGGGCCATCAAATCAGCACGCACGAGTGGTGGGATAACCACCGCCAGGACTATGAGCTTTATACCTCACTGCTGACACGGCAGGAAGCAGCCAGCGGTGACCCTGTTGCCGCTCAGCGTCGGCTGGATTCGCTGGTTGGCATTCCGTTATTGGAGATCACGACAGAGTGTGAGGCGATAGCCAGCGCCATCCTTTCATCGGAACTGATACCTGTAAAGGCGGATCGCGACGCGCTTCACATCGCCGTGGCGACGTTTCACCAGATGGATTTGCTTTTGACATGGAACATCCGCCACATTGCGAACGCTCATGTCCGCGAAGGTATGCGCCTGCATATTGATTCGCTGGGTTATACTCTTCCCACAATCTGCTCCCCGGAGGAACTATTATTACCACCATGAATACATCATCCACTCAAGACATTCTCGCCGAAGTGTGGGAAGCCAAAGACAGGCTTTCATCAGCCCTCGGTCATGACTTGAAGGCCACATGTGGCGCTTTATACGCCGAGCAGCAAAGGCACCCGCGCGACTTCATGAACCTTGGTGCCGCACCACGGCAGAACAAGCCACTGCTGCCGACAGGCACAGGCACCACTGTTTCACCCCCGAAGCAATTCTCTCGCCCTGCGGCAGAGTAGAGACGTTCTGCAAAGAAATGAAGACATCCAGCGGCATATACCAAGGGCTGAAAGTCGGTGGGTACGGGCGGGTTCACATCAGCAGAGCCGACCCTGATTCGCCGTTGAGTCTGGAAGTCTCTCTTGATGACGACGGATGGAACGACCAGCTCAGGGAGGGTCGGTTCCCCGCTTGGCGAGATGCTTCACTATACGGCCTTCGGGATGCGCTCGAACAGGCCGGAATCCGACAAGGGAGATGGACTGTTTACCGGATAGTGGGTCTGCTAGTCGACACGATTCCGACCATCATGGCGGTGGCTGCAGCGAGAGCCGCTTGGAAGGTTGCCGAATTTACTCCACCGCATGGTGGTGTTGATGCTCTTGTGGCCCAGCAGTGCCTTGATGGTGTGGATCGACGCGCCCGCTTCGGCCAGATGCGTGGCAAAGGAATGACGCTTATGCCAAGCTCGGCATAAGCGTCACCCATTTTCCATTATTGGTCTGTGGCCAGATATTGAGGCTCGACACCGCGCCATTGCGGCCGGCGATATCCCGAAACCCGGAAGTTGTATTTGCCGGTCATGACCTCCGAGCGTGCCGGCTAACACACCGGGGTGGCGAAACACTTGCCGAACCGCATGCCACCCTTGGCCAGGGCCTCCAGGTTCGGCGTGCGCACCGTCCCAAGTCCCTGGTATTCCTTCGCCCCGTATGCACCCAGGGCTTCAAAGCCCAGGTCATCCGCAAGAATGAAGACGATGTTTGGTTTCTTCGCGGGTGGGTCGGCTGCGTGCAACGCCGCCAGCGGTGCCAGCAGCAGGGCGGTTAGAATCAGGTAAGTGTATTTCATGGTCTTGCTGTTACATCGGCTGGCTGAAGGATCGCTTGCAGGTGATCCGGTGGGGATGGTGAAAGAAGTCACTGCGGCATCGCATATCGGAACGCCCTGGCGCTGGCGCGGTCGATGATCAGGATCGCGGAACCGCTGTCAACGATGTAGGGGACCAGATCGATGCGCTCCTTCCCGACCAAACAGATTGCGTGGCAATGGCAGCGGAGCAGTTTCATCGTGGCTTGAATGGATTCAGCACCGATGATCTAACAGCAGCACGTTGGGGTCAACGTCACCACGGCTGTCGCTCCCCTACTTTGGCAACAGGCTGATCATCGCCTTGCCGAAGGCATCGCCGAGGAGGAAGTAGGTCTCCCCGTTCTTGAACTCGTGGTAACCTTCCTGGGTGGGCGATTGTTCGGCCGTCCGCACGAAATCGTGCGTCACGACGAACTTCGCCGTGCCGACAAACTCCGGTTTCTCGGCCACGTCCTTCTGCGCCTTGCGGATCGCCAGCGCCGCAGGCTCCTTGCAGTCGGCGCCCCACGGGCCGGTGAACTCGCCGATGACCACCGGCAACTTCGGCACCTTCAGGTCGCGGCGCACGTCGTTGATCAGGTTGGTTAGATTCTTCGCGTATTCCGGCACTCCGGTATTCGGGTTGCAGAAGTCGTTCCAGCCGTGCCACCAGACGAAGCCCGCGATTTCATACCCCTGGCCCGTGTAGCGGGGAAACTGCGCCTTCAAGTCGCCGAGCACCTTGTTGACGGTGCCTATCATCTCGGTGTAGAACGGTCCCACGGTTCCGCCGGAACTCGGCGGACGGAAGTCCTTGTACAGATCGCGGCCACCCCACGCCGTCTTGATGATCAGCACCTGGTTGTCGAACTTGTCGCCCAGCAGATGGCCGAACTGCATCTCGGGGCCGAACCACATCCGGCTGCCCAAGTTCCAGCCGTAGCCAAATTCCAGCCGTCCGTGGCGCGAGCCGAATTCGTTCACATCATAGACCCAGACATCCTCGCGAGCCTCGGTCCATTCACCCTTCGCGTTCACCCAGGCCTTGAGCAGCGGTGCCTTGGCCGGATCCTTCAACATCGTCGCCAGCGTCCCCGGCTTTTCCTCCTTCATCTCCGCCAGGCTGGAAACGATCCCCTGCCCCTGCATGTTGGATTGGCCGGCAAGCAGGAAAACCTTTAGCGGCTTGCCCGGTGCGCCGAGCGCGGAGACAGCAAGGGACAGCGAAAGGGCGAGAAACGGATGGCTTGATTTCATTGTGATGGTTGGTTGAATTTTTCCGGCAGAATCAATTGGGTGCTCGCAGTTCGAACCACTTGAGGGCAATCCCGCGCTTGTGGTTTTCCGCGTTGACGCTCACCGGGGTCTGAATCCGCAGCGTTTGCTTGCCCTTGTCCAATTTGAGTTCCACCGGCGTGGTCTCCTGCCACAGGCCGAATTTCAGCGGGATGGACACCGTGGCGATCACCTTGCCGCCGGCACACACTTCTAGCAACTGGTCCTCGTTGATGCACGCGGTCTGCATGACAATCTGACAGGTGCCCGCCGCGGGGACATCGATCATGTAGTCGGCCCATTGCTCCTTCATCTGCTGCTGGAAATACACCTGCTTGCCGCCGCCGAACGAATCATGCACCAGGACATTGGGAAACTGGCCACCCCAGGAAATCTTGCCGCCGGTTTTCGCAAAGGCGGCGGCCTCCACATGAATCACCCCGGACACCGATTTGATCGTGGTCGCCGATTGGTTGGCCAATGATGACGCCGGCGCTTTCGAATGACCGGCCTCGGCGGCGGCCTTGACGCCGGGATCGGCTTCCGCCTCCTCCGGCTTGAGCGAGGCCTTGAGGTCGGTCTTGCTGGCCGTGATGGAATCGTTGATCTTCCGCGCGATGCCCATCACTGCGGACGCCTTGTCGGGCGCGGCCAGCGTACTGGCAAACCAGCGCAGGTGCTCGACTTGTGAGAACTTGGCCGGATCCGTGCGCTTTTCGATTCCTGCCAGAAAGTCGGGTCCTCTCAGCGTCTCACCTTTCCGATCCTCGAGGGTTGACTTGTCCCAACCGGCGCCAAAGCCCACCTTCCAGGCACTGCCGGGCTGCGGCTCGGTCATCGGGTTGGCCGCTTTGTAGGCCACACACGCGTGCCCGGGTTGTCCCACGCCGATGGCCGGGATGCCGAACGCATGACACACCATCACCGACCATGACGAGCGCGGGCCGCACTTGCCGCCGCCCGCCAGCACATTCTTGAAATTCTGATAGCCCCCGTTCGGATAGAAGACCGCCGGCGCGCCCCGGCGCCACACCAGACTGGTCGTATTGACCACCATCTCATCGGCCCGCAAGTCCGGCCGGAAGGTGTTGACCATTTCCCGCGCCCACGTCAGGTCGGCATCGGATGCGCCCGAGCACATGATCTTCGAGTATTCCCAAACCGTTAGATGATCGAAGCTGGGAAACAGCTCCTTGTTCTGGTGTGCCGTCTTGTAATAATGGTAGCGCGTCACCGGGTCTGCGGGGGTCGCCGCGCCACCGGCGCCGATGTTGACGGAGCCGGGAGGACGCAGCGCGGTGGCGATTGCCAACTTCTGATAGATACCATCCTTGGCGTCCGGATCGGCCTTGAGGATCTGCTGCCAGATCTCCAGCGAGGCCGGATTCAACGGGTAATCGTTCTTCTCGCGGGCCGCGAGGCCGAGCGGCACCGCACCTTCCAAGTACAGGTCCATGGCAGGCGCGCTTTTGAGCAGCCAGCCAAGAAACGCCTGCTTGTCGGGGCTGGCCTTGGCAAAAGCACCCAGCTTGTCGGCACCGGTTTTGGCCATGAGTTGTCGTTGGTCCAGGGCTATCAGAAACACCGGATTCTTGAGCAGGGTTTCCAAGGCGGCCTCGTCCGGCTTCAGCGGCGCCTTCAGGTTGAGCCAGTCGGTGACGTTGCCCAGGTAGCCGGCAAACTCACCGGATTTGACGGCGCTGTCCAGATCCTTGGCATTCGGCTCCCACGCGTGGAGCCGCGGCGGAAGCGAACACAAGAGGATGGTGACGACGAGTGACTTGATGACGGAGGCTGCAATGGCTTTCATGGCTCAAGGCCGGTTACGGGCTACAGCCCGGCGATCTTCCAACCGTCGCGATAAGACCGACGCAACAGGGAATCCGCGGCAGCGGAGTTGGTGACTTTGAGGGCTGGCGCATCCCATTCCAGTTTGACCCCGGGGGTGCGAACTGCCACGGTGCCCAGGATCACCGCCTCGGACATGGGGCCGGAAATCTCAAACGGGGATTCACACGCGGTGTTGTCGAGGATGCTGTTGAGGAAGCTGTGGTAGTGGTTTTCGCCCTTGACCTGCGGCCGCGCCAGGGTGGCGAATTGCTCCCGTGGCAGCAGTTGCGGACCGCTGGTGTGTGGCAGCAACAGGGCCCCATTTTCCCCGATGAAGAGGGCGGCCTCTTCGGGAAATCGCTCGCCCGGATACAGCTTGCGGAATTCCTCCGGAATGTAAAAGTCCGGCTCCACGCCATCAAACCATTCCACCGTCAAGGGCCCGCCTCCTGATGTTAGATCGTTGCCGGAAAACACCCAGGTGAGGTGGTTGGCCTGCGGCCACAGTTGGGCCCGCAATGCGGGTGAATCCAGCCAACCCTTGTTCACGCGGGCCTGGATGCTGATGGGCGCCTTCAGGCCGAGGGCCTTCCATGGCGCGCTGAGAATGTGACAACCGATGTCACCACTCCAACCGGTGCCGAAATCCAGCCACGTGCGCCATTTGCTCGGATGATAGACCTCCCGCGCATAGGGTCGCGCGGGCGCCGTCCCCAACCACAGATCCCAGTCCAACTCGGTTGGCACGGGTGCTTCCGGCGGCTTGGGGTTGTTCAAGCGATAGTCCATCCCGGACGCCCGGTTCGAGCAAAGGTAAACATGCTTGATCTTGCCGATCACCCCGGCCTTGACGTACTCCACGGCCATGCGGTCGCCAGCACCGGACGAGTGCTGGTTGCCTAACTGGGTCTTGACCTTGCGCTCCGTGGCCAGCCGGGTCAGGGCCCGCACCTCCGCCACCTCGTGGCACATCGGCTTTTGGCAGTAAACGTGTTTTCCCGCCTGCATGGCCGTATGACAAATGGCCGCATGCATGTGGTCGGGAACGGTGGCATTGATGGAGTCAATCCGGCCGCCCTCTGTCGCCAACATCTCGCGCCAATCCCGATAGGGTCTGGCGTTGGGCACCTCCTTGAGCGCCCGCTCCAGATTCCTGGCATCCACATCGCAGATGGCCACCACCTCCGTCCGCGGATGTTGCCTGAAGTTCTGGAAATCGTTGAACCCCATCATCCCTCCCACGCCGATACAGGCGTGTTGCAGCCGTCCGTTGAGGTTGGCGGCCCGAAGAATGTTAGGGGCGGCGAGGACTCCCGCCATTGGCGCGAGGCATTGCAGAAACTGACGACGGGTGGGATTCATGGCAGTGATTCGATTTCAGGGGCCTTGTCTTTCCGTAAAGTCACCTGGCTTTCGCTCTTGGGCATGCGCCTCGCCAGATGGTTCACGGCCGAACCATCGCCCATCGCCAGTCGCTTGCCAAGCCAATAGTTGCACGCGCCCCGCCCACGCAGCCCTGTTGCGGCGGCCTGTGACCGTCGCCAGCCCATGTGCAGGCCCCGTGAAGTTCCCATGGATCGAGGATCGTGGATGAGTGGCGCGGCGGTAGGGCGTGTCCGCCGGGCACGCCCACTTGTCGCCAACGGCGTGAGGTGCGAAGGTCGGAAGCCAGAGGCCGGAGGGTGCGGTCGCGCGGATTCCTCAGGAACCTTGGAACGGACCCCGGGCTCTCGGTGTCTTCAGCCCAGCCCCGGACAGCCCCAGGGACCTCCCATGGAGGTTGCTTATGCCGCTAAGCCCCCCCCCCAATCTAGCAACCCGCTCTGATTCAATCGCCAGCAACGTGAGCAATCCATCCCATCCGGTGCCCCGGCCTCCGCTTACAAGCCAACCAGTATCTAACTCACTGAACCCGATGGGGTACCGCATCCGCTGACACCCCACCCATGAGAGCGAATATTTGAAAACCAGGACTGGCCCTAACCACTCACTGCCGCTCTCCCCAGCGAAAGTCTCCCCCATCGGCGTGCTCCGCTCCATTCCGCTCGTCAGCAACGTCAACGAGAGGTTCTCGATCATTTATCTGACCCGTTATTCATTGCGCCAGTTGTCACTCATGTAGGGCGCGTCGGCCATCGCGTTCAAATCTATCAGATTCGCACCGCCCGCCCCTTTGGCCTTCAGTTCCTCCAGGTGCTGGGTGATGTCCGCCGCGGTGATCCGGCCAATCCAGAACATGTTGACCCACGGCTTCGCCTCGTCCGGCGGGGTGACAAAGGCTTTCGCCAGATCGGTTTCAGCCCGCGCCATTCCTAGCAGCGCACAAAGCGCAATGGCCAGTATTGTAGCGGCGCTCCACATGGATGGAGCTGCGATCCGACTCTTGACGTGATCTGGTGTGGAGGCTTTCATTGATCTAACATGTTTATCACATCCGCCTTGCGGGACTCAGGCGTGACCTTGAGCGAGACCACTTTGCCGTCGCGCAGTTCGCCTTCGACGGTGGTGTTATAGGGTGCATGAAGTTTGAATGAGACGTTCCAGGTCGTGGGCCAGGCCGGGAAAAGATAAAGCTTCTTGCCGTCGGCTTGCAGCAACATGCATTGCAGGGTGGTCTGGATGTTGGCGCCATGGTCCTGTTCCGGGACCCAATCATGGAAGAACGGCCACATCGCAGGGAATCGAGCGCTGGGATTGATGTCGGCAGCCCGGGCGGCCACCAGGCGGCCCGCCTCGTCTCTCAGCCCACGGCAGGCAGCCTGAATGCTGTCCTGGCACCAGCCCTTGTTAGTACGATTGATGCGCTTTTCGTAGGTCGCGCGGGCCAGGGCGAGATCGGGCCGTCCAACGCCGTATAGCCTGTAAGGAAAGATCCCATACAATTCCGGATTCTCGGAATTGCGGCGGTCTAAGAACGAGTCGGCCGGACGCAACAGTTTCACGCCGTTAACATCGGCCACCGGTACCGGCGGAACTTCCCGCAGAATCCGCGTCCAGCGTGAACGCTGCGCCTCTGTGGTTAGATTCGGTGGCAGGGCCAGCAGGCGCGGCAAAAGGTAGCGCAGGCCCGCGATCTCGGGCAACGGATTGACCGCACTGTGGTAGGTTTCCAGCGATTGCGCAGGATCCATGATGATCTTGCCGTTGGCGTCGCGCTTCTGCCAATAATCGTCCAGGAATGCGATCAGCGGATCGGCCAGCGGCAGCAGCGTGGTTCTGGCAAAGTCCTGATCCTGCGTGAAGTCATAGTGGTCGAGCATGATCGCCGTCAGTTCGAGAGCGCCGCTCCAATAGCGGGTAATGTAGCTGTTGGTCGGTTCCGGTGCGGTGTTGCCGTAACCATAGTCAGCGAGATTCGGCAAGCCCCAGAAATACATCGTCTCCGGAAACATCGCCGCGTCCTTGAATCTGTAGTAGGTCTCGATGCGGGCCTTGCTCAGCGCCAGTCCGTCACGATACATTTTGAAGAACGGTTCCATCATCTCCAGGTCGCCAGCCGCCAGCATCGGCCAGTAGATCAGCCGGGTGTTCTGGAACCAGTAGTTGCCACCCCACACCCGCCAATCAGGATCGCCTTCCTCCGTCTCGGGCGACGCGCCGGGCTTGGCTTCAACGTTGAATATCGAGCCATTGAACTTGATCGGCGACCCGCCGCGGCCGGCGCAGGCGCTCATGAATCTCTGGAGAATGTAGCCGCGCGTCACGGTCTGCGCTTCCGGCGTGCCGGCGAGGTGGATCCAACTCCGCGTCCAGAAGTCCCGCCACCACGATTCATGGGCGAGCCGCGCTTTTGTTAGATCAAGCTTGGCCGCCCGGCTATCCATCTGTTCGAGCCGCGTCAACCAGGCTTGCGGGGAATCGGTCATGGCCGCCAGGACGGTGATGGCCAGGGTCTGGCGTTTGGCTGGTGCCAGCGACTTGAGCACCTGCGGGCCGTCCGTCACGAAACCGTCGCCACGCAGACTGGCTCCGAACGTATGATTGAGCAGCGAGTCGGCAAACTTGCCATGCAGCGCTTCCAACTGCTCGGCTTTCAGAACCCGGTCATAGACGGACTGCGTGTTGCGGTGATACCAGACCACGCGGTCTTTCCCGCCGTCAGCCACCGTATCGTTGATGACGTAGTCCGGGGTGGAATCGGGTTTGCCATTCGTGTTCCAGCAGCCAGCCCACTCACACCATTTGGCCGGGTCAAATCTGCGCTGCGGAGTGCGCCAGATCTCCACCCGCGCCGTGACCCCGAAAGGCTGGCTGCCATCACCTTCCACATGGATCACCGGTTGGTTTGCATCCACCCAGAGACGAATTGTTGATTGCTGATTGCTGCTTGCCGATTGAATGAGAATGGCGCCCTCGCGTAGCTTCAGTTCCTGCCTGAATCCCTGCGTCACGGCCAGTGGCGGATCGAACTTCATGCGCACCCGGCCGATCTTGCACAGGCAGCATTTTTCATCCCAGGCGTCGGCCTTGCTTACTAACAGGACCAGATCGCCATTCGGTTCCACCCACGCATTGACGCCGATGTCGCCATTGCCCAGCGGCATCGAGCCGGAGGAGTCCTTGCTCGGCGAATCCCAAACGACGTTGCAGGCATCCAGCGGGTCGGCGTCGGCAGCCAACGCAGTGGGGAGAGCAATGCAGGCGACAAGCGCCGCACAGGTCATGGTCATTCCTATCAGATTTCGATTCATACTATCAGATCTTTCGCGCTTCATTTCACATTGATTTGCCTACGGCACAACGGTTTTGAGTTTCTCAAGTTCACTCATTCCTGGCTTGGTGTCCTTCCCCTGCCCTGAGTTTGTCGCATGGGTGCCTTCCAGGTGGGAGAGAAAATCGTAGAGCGTTTCACGGCTCACAGCGATGCCCTGGGATTTGAGATCGGCCGCAAATTTGGTGACCGAGAACTGGCCGGCCGGGCTGCTGAGCAGGCGGCGCACGAGCCAGCGGAGGGCGGTGAAATTGGCGACGCCATGGCGTTCGATCAGATCGCGGAGGAGCAACACGTCGACATAGCCTTGGCTTTTTCCCGGATGATCTGTTCAATTTGGTCTTCCATGGAGTCTTTTTAACTCAAACTTGGCCTTCTGAAAAGACCTTATTTCTGTGATTTGGTGTCGGCAAGGAGAATCACTGAGAACAGTCACGGCCCGCAGACAAGAGGGACACGGCCAGCTTGGCCGTGTTGCCAATGAAGAAGCGGGCGAGCCGCCCGTTCCCCTCTTTGAAGGGACACCATGAGGAGTCCTGCGGCAAGAACTGCAAAAATCCGCTCGCATTCGCGGCGGTATTGCGGCATTATATCGCCATGAGCATGCTTACCCTCACTCCAACGGCCGCCCGCGGCAACCTATCCAAGCTGTTGCGGCGGGCACTCCATGGGGATGACATCGGCATTGTGGTGGATGGCAAGATCGTTGCGCTGCGTCCCGTGGCGGTGGAATCGACCGATTACGCGATGCGTGAATACGGCGCAACGGCAGCCGAGTTGGAGAGCTTTGAGAAACGAGTCCATGGCCAGATCCAGAAAGCCGCCAAAGCCGGCAAGCTCCATGACTTCACCGGTGACATTGAAGCCCTCGTTGCGGGCAAGGGTCACTGATGAATTGCTGGAGGAAATTCGCGCCAGAACCAAGCGGGAGCGCCGGGAAATCGGCGAGGCCATGAACCGGGTAGTGGCCGCTTGGGGCCAGCCCCACAGCCATTCGGGAATCGGCATCCGCCGCCTGACCACGACAATCTACGAATGCCGGGTCGGCTTGGATGAGCGCTTGGCATTCGTCTTCCTCGCCACGCCTCCGGAACTGGTGTTATGCTTTTTGGGCAACCATGATCGGATTCAGAAATTCATCCGGACCAACCGCTGAAGACAGAACACAGGTAGGAGGTCAATACGAACATCTAACGGAACAGCATCGAACTTCGAGGCGCTAGCGGCTCGCAGATGGTGGATAGATGAGAGGACGCTAAAGCACCTCATTCACGGTTCATGGGCACTGCGGCCAGAGGCATGCCGCTACGATAGAGGTAGGAACGGGGCCTTAGCCCCGCTCCCCCCTCCGAACCGGACGGGCGGATCTCCCGCATCCGGCTCTCCAGTCAGTGGTTTGCTCCATTACGGAGACTGGCAAATGTCGATCCCCGGGCATCTAGCAGGCAGAAGAGCCCGAGTTTCGTGAAGCTCAGCGTCGGAGGAACGAATTGCGCCGCCATGGTGTGAACCTTGATAGGATCTCCCCGGAGTCCACTCTGGTGAGGCTGACACAATTCCCTCCATCACCAAGGCAGTCGTTGAGTTCCTCATACCGGAACAAGTCCATTCTTTCCATTTCCTGAATCTTGACAGCGCCAGCGAATTCAGCTAGCCATGTGCGGCATGACCATGGAACGCAATGAACCCTGCTATTGCGGGAGCGGTAGAAAATACAAGAAGTGCTGTCTCGGCAAAGACGAGACGGAGGCCGCCATGCGCAAGGCGGAGGCACAACGGCAGGCGGAGGCTGAGTTCGAGCAGGAGCGACGTGCGCGCGAAGAGGCGCTGGCGGCACGGCAGCAGACTGGCGGGTTCGCGCCAGTGAAGACTCGCGGTGACGACGAGACTGCGGCAACCCGCAAGCCCGGACCGCCGCCGCTGCCGGAGGAAGATCAGAAATTGGTGGACGCATGGTGGGCGGAGGTGTCACCGGTCTATATGGGCAAAGGTGGTCTGGAACAGGCGGAGTGGCTGCTGGCACGCACGGTGGCCTTTCTGGATGAGCAACCGCTGCTTTTCCGCCATCTGGAAATTCACGACGAGTTCTTGCTGGAAATCGGCCCTGCGCTCAACCGTGCCGGCCTCATGGCGAGCCATCACGCGTTGCTCCTCCGGCTGCGCCGCGAACAACCCGAGGTGTATGCCAAGGGTTTCGGCTACTGGGATACGGACCTGTTGGTTGAGGCGCTGCGAGCCGGTCGCCGGGACGACATTCCTGCTTGCCTGACACTTTTCCGACAGCATCCGGTCAGGTTCGTCGATGATTTTTCCCTAGTGGTGGACCTGCTAGCCTGGCAGGGCTGCGAGTCCGAACTGCGCGGATTGCTGGAGCCCACCGCCGCCATGATCGATGAATCGGACGAGGTGATCAATGGCGGATTCGGGATGTGCTGGCTGGTGAATCTGGCCATGTTTCCCATTTTGGAACTTGGCGACACATCCGCGGACTCGCTGGAAGAACTTTGTGATCGTGTGATGGCGCTGGGATACCTCAGGGACGACCGGGACAACCGGAAATGGCTGCGGCGCGTGGCGCTCATGGCCTTGCCGACGGAGATGGCGGCGGGTCTGGATCTGGACCAGGCCCACAGTGTTGCATTCGATGACGATGTTGCCTGGAGCTTTGCCGGATGGTTGCGGCGGACCAAGTGCCTGACCTGGTCCAGCGCCCGGTTCCTGGCTGAAGCCATGCTCAAGTATTGGGGCTGGCTAGCCGATGCAAATGGGGGCGCGACACGGGCCGGCAGGAAGGGCTCGAAAGCAAGTGGCAAAGCCAACTCCCGCGGCACCTTCGGTCTCGACGAAGGCCGCTTGCGTGAGTATCTGAATGAATGTTGTCGGGAGTTCTTTGGCATCGGTGCCTACGCGGTGCTGCCCGCACTCCAGGCCTTTCACTATTTCACGGAATACCTGGTCGCCCGCAGTTGGCTCGACGGCACGCGGGCCGCCCAACTCCAGGGTTTTGCCGAAAGGGATTTCGAGGTCATCCGGCAGCAGGTTGGCGCGGACACCACGCCCTTTCGGATCTATCCGACCTACGCGGCGCTCATCGGCGGAATGGATGGATCCATGGAGGAAGTCCGCGCATGATCGGATTTGTTAGGATTGTGGCTGGCACTTCGGTATTTGGCTGCGGTCATGGTGGCGATCTTGGCTTGCCTGGTCGGGAGCGATCCAACGGAACACGGCGTGTCTCCGCTTGCATGACGCGGAATCTGTTGGGGCTTGGCGGCCTGGCGGGCGGTGTGTTGGCGGGAGACTGGCACCTGCGCGGACAGGAGCAGACCGGGACTGGCGGAGACCGGCTTGCGATCCGGGATCAAGCCGCGACCGCTCTCGAATCCGGACGAACCGACGAAGCGAAGACGGCGCTTGTCAAGGCCCTCGCCACGAAGTGGATGGGAGAGGGCAAGGACGCTGACATTCAGACCATGTTGGAAGCCATTCGCGCCACCGGGAACCAGGCCCTGGCCGTCCGGATATTCCGGGACTTCCTGGCGGACCCGGCTTTGGCGATTCCGGCGGCCTCCGCTCTGCCGGACGCGAATGATCCGTTTCTCAAGGCCGTCGAGGCTGGCCGGGCGGATGCCATCAGGGATTGGATCGGCGCGTCCCTGCGCAAGGCCGGAGAGCCAACCGTGCGCCAGATGACTGCTCTAACAACACCACCGGCGTGGCTCGGCGAGGGATTCGTCAAATGGCTGATGCATGGCGGGATGTTGGGCACGGACGATCCGCGGTCGGGCGGTCGGCTTGCGGCACGGGTGTTGTTACTGATGGAGTGGCGTGCACGTCCCATGAGCCGCACGATCCAGGCGGACTACCTGGCATGGCAGATGGAAAACTCCATGAACGAGGGCGATGTGGCACGCATGACCGCTTACTTTGCCGGGGTCGCGGAAGTCTGCCCGGCGTTCGCGTCGGGTGGCGAGTGGGACCGGACGGTGGCATGGCCGATGGCCAAAGCATGGCGGAAGCGGCTGGCGGATGTGGCGAAGCAGGAAGACCCCGGGGCGGGCGCGGATTGGCGGAAAACCATCGAGGCGTGCTTCGTCACGCCGGCCCGGAACATGGCAAAGGAAGAACGGATTTTTGCCGCCGCCGGTTTGGAAAAATATATCGAGTCGCTTCTCGATCCCGCCACGCTGGCCGGATCGTCGGAGTCTCCTCCCATCAAGCTTGGCAATGCGCCCGCCACGAGGGCCGAACGGGTCAAGGCGTTGACGGGTTTGTTCCAGCCCTATCCCGAGTTTCAGGTAGTGATCGAGCGGAAGCAACTCGCCATGGTTCCGCCCGGCTTCCCCACGGTTCAGGATGAGCCGCCCGCGCTGATGGTTCGCGCGTTGCAGGATTCCACCAGTCCGCCCGCCCAGCGCTTTGCCATGGTTGGCGAGCTTTCGCGCGTTCCGAAGCCGCGGTATCAGGAGGTGGCGGCTGCGGGATTCGTGCTTGCCATGCGTGACTATCTGCGCACGGGCGCGGACTTGAACTCTGCCGCGCTAAGCAACCAGCTTTACCAATTCCAGCTCCAGGACCGCCACGAGGTGTGGATCAAGGCGGCGGCCGAGGTCGCAACGATGGCGGCCGCTGCATTCAAAACCCAGCCGAAGCGGGAAGCCTGGAAGGACAACGCCATCATCAAGCGCATCATCGAGTGCGCCATCATCGGCCGCGCCCGCGCTCTAACTGCCGGGTTGATCGAATCCCACGGTGCCGCGCTTCACGGCGACACGCACCTCATCACCGCTCTTGCCGAAGCCGGCTGGCTCGATCTGGCCAGCACGCTCTGCAACAGATTGCCGGAAATCCTGCCCTTCGACGGTTACCCCCGCTTTGTTAGACCGCCGGACTGGCTGCCCAGGCTGTTGGAGGGGATCGTGTCGAAGTCTGATCGCTATCGCATCGAGCTTACCGTTTCCTCGTTGTCATGCGAAGGGACGGCACCGAAAATGGAGGAAACCGTGATGGCCCGTCTCATGCCGTTGGCGGAGCGATACGCAGAGACCGCCGACATGCCCATCGCAAGCCGGATGCAGTGCCTGGCCCTCCTCTGCCGCGAGCCCACGGTGGCCTATCGGCTCAAGGAAGAGCTGGAACGGGTGGCCGCCGCAATCCGTCCCAATAGTTTCCGGAGCCGGGGCACGATTCTGGGAGGCCTGGATACCCGCGAGGCGTGGTATCTGGAGGCCGCCTTTCTCGGCAATCTCTTGCGGGACGGACGGCATGACGAAATCACCAAGCGCCTCGAAACGGTTCTCGCCAATCCCTCGGCCTACGAAGCCGGGGCGGCCTTTCTTGACCTGTGCCTCAGGCAGTTCCATGAGCACGCCCTGTGGCTGTTAGCTGATGGACACCGGGAACGGGTTGCGGAAGCCATCCCGCTCAGCCTGCGCCTCTATGCTTCCATCATGGGACCGGGACCAGGCTGGAACTACCGCGACCATGCCACCATGTTCGTCGAACTCTGCCATGCGACGGGAAAACGCTATGCCGAGTTTGAGACCTGGCTGGCCGGTCAGTCGAACGATACCCGGGCCGATTACCGGCAGCGGCGCTATGGCCCGAAGGAGTTCAAGATTCCGTGGATATCCGCTTTCTATCAACTCGGGGGGTGTCACGATCTCCGTGGCGGGTGGGACGGCGAGGCGTGTGAAGATCTCCGGATCGCGGGGATCCTGGCCTTGACCGGCGACCCCGCTCTCGTCAAGGCGCAGTCCGAAGGCAAACCCTTGGCGGAAATTGTTGCCCTGAATCTCCTGCGGACGGCGAAAGCAACGCCGGAGGACAAGCTGGCCCTCATCGCCCGGTGGCGGGAGCGCCACCCCAATCATCCGCTGCTCGACGAGACGGAGCGCTTGCTGCGGAAAAATGCGGTTCGGGCAGGATCCCAATGACGAACCTCCCGGATCTTCCGGTTCGTGCGCTCAGGGCGCTTCGATCTCACAGTTCCTGATCCCGGCGGAAAATGGTCTTACTTGATCATTGGAATCAAGGCGGCGGCTCGGCGGCAATGGCGGCGGCCAGTGGCTGGGTGGTTTTGCGGCGTTTGAGCCAGTCGGTGAAGGGTTTTTTCAGGGCGCTGGCGGCAGCGGCGTCCTGGGCGGCGAGGATGGGGCCGAATGCTTGCCGGTAGATTTCGAGGGTGGGATTCTCCAACACTTTCAGGTAGGCGATCGTTAGGTGGCGGGCAGGTTCGTTGCCGGCGGCGAGGGCAGTGATGAGCGGTGGAGCGAGGTGGTGCTCTACGATGGTGAAGACTTCGAGATCGTTAAGCAGAACGTCCGGCCCGGCGGGCTTCGGAGGCTCAGTGGATGGGGCTGGAGGGAAGCGCAGGGGAGAGCAAGCGGGCGATTCGCGTGGCGGCGCGGTGAGGCGGGCGGCGAGCCACTCGACGGCGGCTGCGGTTTGGCCGGTGCGGGCCAGATCCTCGGTCAGGGACGGGAACCAGTGTTGCTGGAGGAGCAACTTGCGGAACAATGCGGCCATGGCGGGGTCCTGCTTGAAGAGGTCATTGTGCATGGAGCGCAACGGATGGACCGGGAGAGCGTCCGGGTATTGTTTAGGCGGCATGGCATATTGCGGAATCGAAAACAACGCGGCCATGCCGGCGAGGCCCGGCTGGGCGAAACGCGCGAAAATTTCCGGCTGGCTGAGCACATCGATAAAGCGCCCCGTGTCGAGCTTGCGGAGCACGCCGAGGGCGGCGTGCAGGTCCGCCAGGTCGCCGTCGCGGCCGAGACTGCGGGCGATGAGTTCGGCGGACTCCGCAGCGTCCGGACATTCGGCTAGGTTCTGGCGGGCGCGGGCGAGATTTTCCGCAATCCGGGTTGGATTTCGCTCGGCTTCCCGTGGTCCGGGCGGGATCACATCCGGGTTCGTCCAGCGCAGGCCGGGGCGGGACAGGGAGGTGCCGATGCCGAGGGCGGCGCCCGCTGCCTGGAGTTCGGAGATGCGTTCCTTGGGGAAGCCGGCTTGGCCCCCTGACAGGAGGTCGGCGGCCGCGCGGCGGACGGACACCGGCGCTCCGCCGAGCGAACCCAGCTCTAACAATGCGGCTGGATTTCGCGGGCGCTCGCCGTGGCGCATCGAAACGCCAGCGCTGGCGCGGAACAGCACGAAGTCGGGTTCGTTGCGGGTGGCGAGCAAGGCATCGATGTGTTTTGCGGCGCGGTCACTGGCATCCGGCGGCGCGTTGACCAGCTTGCGATGAATGGCCAGATCGAGCGGGATCGCTTGCGGGCATTGGACAGGCAGCAGCGACCGCAGGCGGAGCGCGGTCGCCAAAGAGTCCTGCTGAGGGAAGCCCCTACTGCTATCGATGACCTGGCGGAGGCCGGGAAAGCGGTGGCTCAGCCAGAGCAATTCCTTGTCGCGGCCCGGTTGCTCGCGGAACCAGGCGAGGCCGGAGTCGTCGCCGACAAAGCGGTGCCCGTCGTCGCGAGCGTAGCCGACCGGAAAGCCGCTGATGCCCGGGCCGATGAACCAATTCAAGGCGTCGAGCCGGGACTCGAGCGTGCGTCGGTCGGCCGCCTCGCGACCCAGCGGGTCGGCTGGGCTGAGGCCGAGGTGGGCACGCACTGCCACGGCGTTCGGGTCCGCGCTGAGAAGCCACCAGCAGCCCTGCAACACCTCGTTGGTGAACTCGCCACCGTGGGCCTGCAGGCGTTGCAGCCAAACGCGGTAGAAATCTCTTTTGGGGGGCTCTCCGGGTGGTCCGAGGTAACGAAAGACAGCATCACCGAGGTAACGAAAGACGGCATTACTGTGGGCGGCGATTTGTGCGGCGCTCTTGGTGGGACTGCCCAGCAGTATTTCCGGCCAGATTTCGAACATCGCTGCCCAGGTCTCGGCGGAAGGCCGACGGAGGCTCGGGTAGCTGATCACCAGGAAGCTCAGGGCGTTTCCCAGAGAGTCATTCGCCGCTTGGCTCCAGTCGATTTGCCGCAGCAGTTCCCATGCCGGAATCTCCAGCTTGGCGGCCTTTAGATAACGGAATTGGTCGATGACAGGCAGTTTGGCGAACTCCGGATGGGCGGTTAGATGCTGGTGGAGAAGCTCCGGGTCGGCTCGTTCGCTCAGCGCGGCGAGCGCGAACCGCGCCGGGTCGGTGGCGGCGGAATGCCGGTAGTAGTCCGCCGGGCGCTGGAACGGATCTTGCGCTGGGTCTAACGGGCGGGCGACGAGCGTGCCGTGATCGAGGGCACGCCACAGGCAGGCGCGGGCCGGGCCGACGATTTTCTCTGCGGAGTATTCGTTGTTATTGCAGCCGGCGAGATAGTTGAGGAAAGGCTCGTGCGGGCGGCGGGCGGCCAGCTCGCAGAGCGGCAGCACCGGGAGTTGGCCGATGCCGGAGGTGGCGAGGGCGGTGAAGTGAGCGATGAATTCCTCCTCACGCGCCATCCAGAGAACCAACAGGCGGTTGCGGTCCGCCGAACCGCGGAAATACCGCGCGAGTTGGCGGAACAACTCGCGGCGTTGTGCCGGGGTGCCCATGCCTGAGCCGATGATGGATTCGATGACGGGAGCGAGTTCCGGGGTGCAAGCGTCCACTTCGAGGCACCAAGCGATGTCGGCCACCGACGTGCCGGGCGTGGGGGCGGAGAGCGTGGCGGCGGCACCGAGGTCGAGGAAATTGTCGGCGATCATGCGAGTGACCGCGGATTCCTTGGCAAGGTCGGCGAACAGGCCGGCGACGGTGCCTTGCTGCAAGGCGAGGTCGATGCGTGCGGAAAGCACGGAGCTGCGCCATTCCGAGATGGTGCACTGTGGCTGCAGCCAGGCAAGGAAACGGGCGGTTTCTTCCCATTCGCCGCGTGCCACCAGCGGCCGCAGCAGGGCCTCGAGCTTGGGTGGCGGATAGGCGGCGAAGGGACCGCAGGGGAGGTCCTGCTGGGACTCGGCAAACGCAGCGGCGGCGGCTTCATGCTGACCATTGCGGTAGAGCAGCCGGGTGAGTTGCAACGGGTCGGGATTGAAATCCGGAACGTCCCGGAGCACCTTGAGCGCTGCCTCCGGCTGCCCGCAGAACTCGAGCCATTGGCTGGCGAGCAGCGGTCGGTTAGGGAGTGCTGGAGCGAGCCATCCGGCGAGCAGCTCGCGTCGCTCATCAGCGGACAGCGGCAGCAAGGCGAGCGACTCGACATTGGCCGAGATTCCGGGCTGGCTGAGTTCCCGCGGCGTGGTTCCAAGCGCTTCGAACACTCCAGCGCCGTAAGCGGTCAGCGCCAGTGCGCAATACACGGCAAGCAGTGTATGGGAGCAGTGGGCGGGCATATCCATGTCATACGCGCCAGGGCGGACAGATGTTGCGGAGCCCTTCTTTGCGCACGCCTGGGAACCCCGGAATTCTAGCAGAAAAGCCTTGAGTTAGGGATGGGGAAAACCTCTCTCGCCCGGATCTTCGCTCCTCACTTCGCCGATCCAGTCGCGGCTAACCCGAAAAGGGAAGTTGTCGCTGCACGCTCGAACTTCTGCCTCCAACCAACTGACCCGCTTGGCGGAACCTTCTGTGGGATCAGCAAATCCGATCTTGAAATTAGCCACCGCCCTGCCAGATTCATGGTGAATGCCGTTGAGCGCCGGTAATTCCGTTAGATCCGCAATGCCGACCTGCCATGCGGGGAATCCGGGGTTCAGACCGCGCCCGAATCCGCGACCGAAAAGCGTCCGATCCCACCCGGATTCCACGCAAAATGACTGTCCACTCTGCGAAACCCCGCATATCTAACCCAATCAAGCAAGTAACGCAAGAATCCCCATGAATACGCTGATTGACGCAAATTCGGTCCCGCAGGACCCAGATGGCGGAGAGGGTGGGATTCGAACCCACGGTGAGTTTCACCCCACGTCCGATTTCGAATCGGGTGCCATAGACCACTCGACCACCTCTCCTGCGCTGGGCAGCGGGAAAATATCCGCTCCCCGCCGCTTGTAAAGCCTTCAATCGAATCAATCTCAAAAAATCAAATCCCCGGGGGGCTGGTCCGGGGGGCTGGTCTAGCCACCGGGGAGACCGGGACCCCGCATGCCTTCAGGTGCGGGGCGTGATCGCAGGCGCAGGCAGGGAGGCGGCACGGGCGGCCAACAGAATGGTACGGGGTGCCTGACAGTGCGGGAAAGCCGAAATCACCCGGTGGTTGGTGATGTTAGACATTGCAATGGCAGGATAAGGAGGCATAGTGGGTTTTCCGCATGGCTCCTTCGATCAACGAGACTCCTCCGCTGCTAATCCGCTGTCCCACCTGCGCCCAAAAATTCAAGGTGGGGGCGGATTTGCGTGAGCGCACGGTGGAGTGTGGCGCATGCGAGCACCGGTTTCGAATCAATGACGACGTGATCCTGAGATCTCGAAAGTTCTATCCGGGGGAGCATCCGGATTTGATGGCCAACCGTTATCAGCGAGTGCCGATGGAGGTAGCGGTGCCCGCAGGTCTGCAAACGATCAGCTACGCGGAGGTTCCGGATGCTTCCAGTTTCGAGCCCATCTCGCCGCAACGGATCATTGCGGGGGCGACGGCCGTGATCGGGGTTGCGCTGATGGCTATGTTGCTGTTTTTCGGCGCCTCCCGCAACGGTGCGCTCGATGAGATGCCCACCGCGAGTCGGATGATGATGGCCGGATTCACCTCCGTTATCGCCACGGTTCTCCTCCTCTACGCCAATCCCCGGTCGCGGAAAAAGGCCGTCCTGTTTGCGCTGCTGTGCAGTGCCTTGTTGCTGACGCTGCCCCTGGTTTGCACCGAGGGCTCGGTTTCGCTCAAGGCGCTGCCCGCAGACGAGGCCCCGCCCAGAGTCCGACCACCGGTCCAGACTCCCGAGCAGGAGCGGATCGCCCAACTCAGGCAAACGATCGGCACCGATCCGCTGACGGGAGAGAACGCCAAGCTTGCCACCGAAGGCAGCGGCAGGCACGCCTATGGCTTGTGGCTGCGGGGCCTGAGCGAAAGCAACAAGCTGCTGGTGCGGGATTTTTTGTTGCGGGTGGCAGACGCCGATCCCTCTTCGCATCCCTATCCGCGCGGACGCAATGACTATCTGATGGTGGTGAGCGGGGTGAACATGACCATTGAAAAACTCGCCGAACTGGCCGCTCCGCTCGGCGAGATCATGCAAATCTACCGGGAGATCGACATCATTGAGGTCCGGGTGAACAATGGGAATTTCGTGGTCGGCCAGATCGACAAACTCACGGACCAAGCCGACCCGGCATTCTACGAACTGAACCGGCGCGAATTGGAGAGCATCGATCTGGAGCGCGTGGAGGGAGCGGTCAAGCGCCTCAAGGAAGTCGCGCCGAAACTCTATCGCAATGACATCACCCGCAGGCTGATCGTCTTGCTCAAGGAGGATGAGGTGAAATTCAAGGATGATCTGTGCGCCGCGCTCATGCGCTGGGCTGACGAACCCGCAGCGGCGGCAGATGCAGCGGAAGCGGTGCTCAAGAAGATGTTTGCCGAGAAGCTGCCGATCCCCCGCGAGATGGTCGCCCTGCTGGTGAAGGACAAGCGACTTACGATCATCCCGATCATCGATGAGCTGTGGCTTGGCGATCCCGGCACCTGGGAGCAGTATTATGTTGAACTCGGCCCCCCGATCGAAGCCACCCTCATCCGCCACTTCACGGAAATCACCGGTGGCGTCCGCCGTTCCGCCGTCCGCATGCTCGGGAAAGTGGGCGGGCCTGACAGCTTGCCAGTGCTCAAGAGTGCCCGTGCCGGAGCGGATTCCGAACTCCTGCTCCGGATTGATGCGGCGGAAAAATCCATTCGCGAGCGACGTGGCGAGTGAGCCCGGACCGGGTCCCTTCCCACGGTTGCGGCCCTAATCCATCAGCGTGCCGTCACGCAATTGCCGTTCCCAAATGAAGCGCCGGAACAGCACTTTCACCGCCGCCGTAGAGGGCACCGCCAGCAGCGTGCCAACAAAGCCGCCTAACACCAACGACCAGAACAGCATCGAGAAGATCACCGTCAACGGGTGCAAGCCCACCGAATCACCGACGATCTTGGGGGCCGTCACCAGCGAGTTGATTTGTTGGACACCCACGAAAATGGCCACCACGCCGCCAACGTAGGTCCACGGGCTCAGTCCGAAGGGCGCCACTCCCTGCGCATGCAGATAGCCGATGATGCAGGCGGGGATCAGGCAGAGGATGTTGCCAATGTAGGGAACCACCCCGAGGATCGCCATGAAAATGCCGATCAGAAAGCCGTAAGGGAGATCGTAGATTTCCAAGGCGATGCCGACGAGCACGCCATCGATGAGCGCCACCAGCACCTGGCCCCGGAAGAACGAAATCAGGTAGCCGTTGATTTCCTGCAGCGTGTCCACCAGCTCCGTCTTGAATCGCGAGGCCTTCAAGGGCACATAATCATGCCAGTGATCCCGAATTGACGCGGAATCCTTGAGAAAGAAAAACAGATAGACCGGCACCATGATCATCCCGATGACCAGGCCCAGAAAGCCCAGCACCTTCGAGGAGCCCGCAGTCAACCATGACCAGGCGGTGCGGGTGATCACGCCTTTGTATTGATTGAGCATGCGCCCGCCATGGGTGCGCCAGAAGAAATCAAGGGACGCCGGATCGGCGGTCTCCCCAGCCGGCTGCGCGAACGGCTCGCCGCTGTCGGTCGTTTCCGTCAGCACCCACCCAATCAGCCCCCCCTGATGCCGCTGGCGCAGCCCGTGCAGCGAGCGGGCCAGGGTAGGAATCAACTGCTCTTTGTCGTTGGTTTCGGCAGGTTCCCTGCCGGGCTGGGGGGCTTGCGTGACCGCCGGCGCGGTCGTGGTCCCGGGGCTTCGGGTCGCGGCCGGCTCCATGACTTCCTTGAGGGTCAGCCTGCTGCGTTGAATCCCCGGCAGCACTGCCGCCACCAACAGGGCCATGCCGATGAGCACGACGCTGAAAACCGTCACCACCGACCACAGGCGGGTCATGCCGCGTTGCTCCAGGAAGCAGACCACCGGATCCAGCAGATAGGCAATGATGCCCGCCACAATGAGCGGGATGAGCACCGGTTGCAGATAGCCGAAGATCGCCCCCACCAGCCAGGTCAGCCCCACCAGCAACACGCCGAGAATGAGGATGGACAGTCCGGTGGCGGCGTTCCACAGGGATTTTTGTTGAAAACGGGTCGGGTAGCGCATGGCGAAAATCAACGTGCCGCGAGTGAATACCAAAGCCACCCCGAACTCCAATCAGAAAAATCAGAAATTCAGCCCGGCCCCTACCGCCGCCTCCCCAGGCCGACTGACGACTGCTAAGAAATTGCTTTTGAGCACCCGAATCCGGCGGGCGGGTGTAGAACCGGGAGTAACCTGGGCACAATATCCGCAAATTGTTTCCAAGGGGCGCGGGCGTTAGCCACAGCGGTGTGGCGCTGCGCTTCCCACCGCACTCCATACCTTCACCTGCCCAGGACTCGCTCACGCGGAATTTCATCCCATTTTTGTGCGAGTCACCAAGCAGCAATTTGATCGCTGCTTTGTTGACCGAAATTTCGCCCGCGAGCACAGCGTCAGACACCAATCGATGGTGGCTGGCCAAACACGGCGAGGTGATGGCCCGCATCAAACACGGCAAGCCCTCCAAGCTCATCAGTGTCTGTCCGACCTGTCCGACATGTCCGACCCGTCCGACCATCGTCCCCGCTAGCATCTGACTCTCTTCCCCCTCACCGCCGCGTCTTGAAGTATTTCACGATGGCGGCGGTGAGGCCGGGGATGTCGTGTTTGGCGGCTTCAAAGGCGGGGGGCATGCCATGCTTGCGGAGGACCTCGCTGGTGACCGGGCCGATGCTGCCGGCAACGCAGCCCTCCGGCCACGGAAGACCGAGCCTGAAGAAATGATCCACGGTAGAGCCAGAGGTGAAGGTGATGAGGTCGGCGCCGCATGCGGCCAGACTGGCGCGGGCCCCGGTGAGGTCCGCGGTCTCGGGCACGGTGCGATAGGCGATGCACTCATCGACGATGGCACCCAGCGCGGCGAGTCCGTCGCCGATGATGTCGCGGGATTCCGCGGCCTTGACCCACAGCATGGTTAGATTCTCGACATTGAGCTTTTTGAAGGCCTCGATCAGGCCTTCGGCGACGAAGCGTTCGGGAATGAGATCCACGGCGAAGCGGTATTCGCGGATTTTCGTGGCGGTGCCATTGCCGATGGCGGCGATGCGCGGATGGCCGAGGCTGCGGGCGTCGTCGTAGGCTTTGAAGAAGGCGTCGAAGAAGTGTTCGACTCCATTGGGGCTGCTGAAGACGAGCCAATCGTATTCGTGGGCGGAGGTGACCATTTCGGCGAAGCCTTGGTGGTCGTCCGGGAGTGCGATGCGGATGGTGGGCAGTTCAACGACATCGGCACCGAGGTTGCGCAGGGCTTTGCTGAGTTCGCCGGCCTGCTCGCGGGTGCGGGTGACGACGATGCGCTTGCCAAACAGCGGACGCTTTTCAAACCAGTTGATTTTCTTGCGCTCGGTGACGACGCTCCCGATCACCGCCACGGCGGGGGACGAGAAATTCGCCTTGTCCGCGATGTCGGCGATGGTGGCGAGGGTGCCTTCGATGGTGCTTTGCCGGGCGGTGGTGGCCCAGCGGGTGAGGGCGATCGGGGTGTTAGGGGCGGCCCCGTTTTCGATGAAGGCGGCGGTGATTTCGCGCAAGCGGGAGACGCCCATCAGAAACACCTTGGTGCCGGGGGCGGTGGCGAGTTGCGCAAAATCAATGGAGCTGAAGCCTTTGGTAGGGTCCTCATGGCCGGTGAAAATGGTCAATTGCGTGCAGTGGTCGCGATGGGTGACGGGAATGCCCGCATAGCACGGCCCCGCGATGGCTGAACTGATCCCGGGGACGATCTCGAAGTGAACGCCGGCCGCCGCCAGTTCCGCCGCTTCCTCGCCACCACGCCCGAAGATCATCGGATCGCCACCTTTGAGGCGCACCACGTTCTTGCCAGCCTTGGTCTTTTCAACGATGAGGGCGTTGATTTGATCCTGCGGCAGGGCATGGTCCTTGGCGCGTTTGCCGACGTGGATTTTCTCGCAACCCGGCTTGGCCCAGCGCAACAGTTCCGGACTGCTAAGCGCATCGTAAACCAGCACGTCGGCCAGCTCGATGCACTCCTTGGCACGGAGGGTGACGAGACCCACATCGCCGGGACCGGCGCCGACCAGATAACAAGTGCCTGAATGAGTCATGAGAGGGAGTGGAAAAGATCGCGGGCGATGGTGAGAGGCGCGGCGGACGGGCCGTACGCCGCACCGCTGGTCGGCGGGCCGCCCGCCTCCGGGAAGACCCGCGCCTGGAGGTGCAATTCGTCGCCAACAAGGGTGGAAAACACGCCGACCGGAGTGTGGCACCCGGCATCTAACAAACGAAGGAACTCCCGCTCGGCAGTGACCCGCAACCAGGTGGGACGGTGGCCGATGGCTTCCGCACAGGCCCGGCTCGGCTCATCGTCGCTGCGGATTTCCAGGCCGATGGCACCCTGCCCGGCGGCGGGAAAAAACGCACTTTCGGCGAGGCGTTGCGCGTGCAGGCCGGGCATGCCGGCGATGGTCTCGGGGTCCGCCCCGGCAGTTGGTGACAGATAGCCGAGACGCACCAGTCCCGCCTCGGCTAACAAAATGGCGGCGCAGGTTTCCCCGGCGGCAAGTTTGCGCAAGCGGGTGGGGACGTTGCCCCGCAGATCGACAACGGTTAGGTCGGGTCGCAACCAGGCGATTTGGCGGGCGCGGCGCACGCTGCTGGTGCCGATGCGGGCACCCGGCGGCAGGGCCTCGAGGCCACCCGGTTCACGGCTGACGAGCGCATCCCGGACGGGCGCGCGTTCGAGCACGGCGGCGAGCTTGAAGCGCTCGCCCAACACCGTCGGCAGATCCTTGAGGCTATGCACGGCGATCTGGATTTCCGCGCTGTCGAGGGCTTGTTCGAGTTCCTTGATGAAGACGCCCTTATCGAAGATCCCCTCCACCTTGGCCACTTCGTTGAGGGCGACATCGGTGCGCCGGTCGCCGGTGGTCCTGATGATGTTGCGGACGATGGTTAGATGCGGGAAGGCCCGGGCGAGCAGGGTTTCGGTGGCGGTGGCTTGCACCAGGGCGAGTTCGCTGCCGCGGGTGCCGACCACGAGGGTGGGTGAGTTGGGGGGATCAGGGAGGGGGCTCATCTCAGGTTCCGGGGAGATTCAGTTTGGCCAGTTCGGCATCGATGATGCGCTCGCAATGTTCGATCTGGCACTGGCGGCGGGCCCGCGCTTCGTTGGCCAGATGCTCCAGGGTGTCGATGTCGTAAAGATAGACTTCCTCGATGTCACCGACGTCCGGGTGGATGTCGCGCGGCACGGCGATATCGATGAAAAACAGCGGGCGGAATTTGCGGGCGCGGCGGACTTTTTCCACGTCGGCGCGATGGATCAGGGCGTGCGGCGCGCCGGTGGAGGAGATGACGACATCCACGCGCTCCAGCACCTGCTGCCAATCATCGAAGCGCACGGCCTGCCCGCCCATTTCGCGGGCGAGTTCCTCGGCCCGATCAAACGAGCGGTTGGTGACGAAGATCGAGCGGGCACCGCGGGAGACCAGGCTTTGCGCGGTGATGCGGCTCATTTCCCCGGCCCCGAGAATCATCACCTCGCTGTCCTTGAGGTGTCCGAAGATTTTCTCCGCCAGATCCACGGCGACATTGCCGACCGAGGTGGAGCCTTCCTGGATGGAGGTTTCGGTGCGGACTTTCTTGCCGACCCCGAAGGCCCGCTGGAACAGGCGGTTGAGCACCAAGCCGGTGGCCCCGGCGGCGAGGGCGGCCTGATACGCCTGCTTCACCTGGCCGAAAATCTCGGTTTCACCGAGCATCATGGAATCCAGGCCGCTCACCACGCGGCAAAGATGGAGTGCCGCCTCGGATTTCACCTTGCGGTAAAAGTGGCTGGCCACCGTGCCATCCAGGCTTTCACGTTGGGTCAGGCGGGATTCGAGTTGAACCAAGCCGCGGCGGGCGTCGGTCGCGGCCAGATAGAATTCCGTTCGGTTGCAGGTGGAGATGACCACGCCTTCCGCCGCATCTGCCAGCGTCGCCATCTCGCTCGCGGCCGCCCCTAGCCGCGGCGTACTCACGGCAAAACGCTCCCGCACCTCCACGGGTGCGGTCCGGTGATTCAATCCCAAACAGAAAAGTTCCATCATCAGATACGGGCAAATACCAGTAATGAAAGAATGAACATTACCACGGCGGCAAGCGCCAGCTTCCGTCCCGTCAATCCTCGCACGGTTTTCACGGCGAGCAATCCCACATAGGCAACCCATACCGCCAGCGCCACGATCAAGTGGAGGTGAGCCGGCGTGGTCCGTGGCATCAGAAAACCGGCCACGACCCCGAGGGTGAGCAGCCCGGTGCCCACCCACAACAAGCGCTCAAGCGACACCAGCAAACTGAATGCCGGCGGCAGATTGCGGAACAGGCCGCTTTTCAAGTGGTGAATCTTGAGTTGCCGGTCCAGCACCAGAAACATGATCCCGGCGACCGCTGCCAAGGCCAAGGCCCCGTAGGCCAACACCGAGGTGGCCGAGTGCAGCGAATGAAACACATTCGTGGTCACCTCCCGCTTCGGGCTGGCAGTGAGCAGGCCGGAGATCAGCGCGGCCACCTGCAACCCGCACACCAGCGGCGCCGAAAACACTCCCAACAACGAAATCCGATACGCCGGTCCGATCAGCAGATAAAACAACGTGAGTGCCCACGCCAAAAACACCAGGATTTCCCCGATGTCCTGCAAGGGGCAGGTCGAGCGCAATTGCCCGCGGATGGACAAAAACCCAAGCTGGCAGAACAACACCGCCACCATCCACACCACCGTCCAGTGGCTGCGGGTGCCCCGATGCACGGAGATCATGCCCCAAGCCCCGCCGATGGCGGCAAGCAGGGTGGCGATGAGCAAAAACCAACGGTCCATGCGCGGTTGTGGCTGAGGCCCGGCCCGCACGCAAGGCTAACTTTCCACAACTGGCCGAAATCCGGCGTTTCCCGGGCATTCGTCATGCCGCGCCGTAGCATTCGTGCCCGGCGATGTTCACGACATCGATGCCGCCTCGGCACCGGTCACGCGGGAGCCAGGGCATGCTTGGGGGCCCATCATGGCGAGCGGACGCGGTAGAAGCGGGCGGGATAATCCGCCGAGTCCGGATCGCTGAAGTAACACCAGCCGTTGGTGAGGCTGAGGGTACGCAGCGGGAGCCAGGAGCCGCTGGCCAGAGTCGTGCTGGCTTCCACCACGATGGGGATGTTCGCGGTCCCGGTGATGTTGAAACCGAAACCATTCGTCCCCACGCCGAAGCTGCCATCGCCGGTTTGGACCACCGGGTTCCAGAGCACCGCCGGACGACCGGAAAATGATCCTCCCCAGCCATGGGTGCCGGGCAGGTAATAGACGGTCACGCTGCCGGCTGGCGAGAAGACATCCAACCCGGCACCCGGTATGTTGCCCATGAAAAACGCTCCGGTCAGACTGGCGCAGCCCGCGAACGCCGACCTCCCGAGGTAGGTGACGCTGGCGGGAAACGTGACGTTGGTCAGGCGGATGCAGTTTTCAAACGCATTGGCCCCGATGCTGGCGACCCCGGTGGTAAGCGTGACACTGGCCAGGTTGGTGCAGCCGGAAAATGCAAAATTCCCGAGGTTGATGGCGCTGCCGGGAAGCGTGACGCTGGTCAGGCCGGTACAGCCAGCGAACGCCGAGCTGCCGATGCTGGTGACCCCGTCGGGGATGGTGATGCGGGTCAAGCCGGTTTGGCCTGAAAACAGCGAGTTCCAAAGCTTGGTGACGGGCAGGCTGTTGATGGTGGCCGGGATCGCAACCGCGCCACCCGCACCGGTGTAGCCGATAATGGTGACTGCCGCGCCATCCGAAGTGTAGGTGAAATCACCATACTGCTCGCCAGTTACCGCCAGCGGCTTGGTCACCAAGCTCACATTGTCGAAGATCAGGAAGTTGGATCCCGGGGCACGCGCGCCGTTGAGAGGAATCCAGAACGCCCCAAACTCGCCGATCATCTCACCAGCCATGCCCGTTAACATGCCGCTGAACGAATCGCCATTGATATCGGCAATGAACGAGACATCGTTGACCCCGGACGGCGCAAAAGCAATCTTGAAGGTGTAGGCGAATGCTTCCCGAGCCGCCAAGGGTGCCAGCGCCGCCGTTGGCGTCGCGTCACCCGTGGACCAGGAAAACTTGTGGAAGGCCGTATCGTTCTCGGGAGTCGGATCCTGGTCAAAGGGCGTCAGAAAGAAGCTGAACAGGTTGGCACCCGCAGCATTCTCCAGGCGGAAGCCAAAGGTGTCGCGGGCCTCAGATCCACCACCGTAGCCACTGTCGCTGTCGACCACTTGGAAGAGCACGCTGAAACTGGCATTCGCGCGACCCACCAGTGGCGTCGTGGCGGCATGACTCAGATAAACGTGGTCGTTGAGAATTGGAGCGACATACCCCAAGGATGCGCAACGGCTTCCCCAAGGGCCACCGATACCGATGATGGCACCCGCATTGGCAGTCGGGTCACTTACAATCCATCCCTGCTTACCGTTCATCTCACCCAGAGTGAAGGAACTGAAGTCAGTGACGTAATCGCTGCCGCACGCGGAATCCGCCAGCGTTGCGATGGCGAAAACCGCGATGAGCAGGGGCGATGGTTTTTGCATAGGGGTATAGGGAAATTTCAATTCAGCGGGACGTTAGGATGGGCTCATCGGCGGCGTGCTGCCGAATGTCGCGCTCACCAGCACAGGCGGACCGCCGACCCTCGCGGTTTGAGCAAGAACCACAGGGACAAGGGCGACAATAATCATTATTGCGTAGGCCATTGTGTTCAACAAAGGCGGGATCGTAAATGCGTACCCCAACGGTGTCAAGCATGATCCCGACAGCACCCCTACCCAATTCTCCGCCCCGACGGGCTGGCGCTGGCCCGAAATAAGCAACCGGGGGCGTCTCATGCCCAGACCCTGCCCCGCCCCCTGAAAATAGCAAGGAACAGTTTCGCGATTGCACCAGTCCCCATAGCATCATAGCATAACTTAGCGGGGTGGCGGCGGGACGATCTTGCACGGGATGGCCGGCAGCGAGGCGACCAGGATGGGTTGCCCTTTCCTGACGGGTTTGCCTTCGGTCGGGCGCGGCTGAACGGTAGCGAACACATTGACGATCAGATTGCCGAGAGGACCGGGTTGCGTTTTCGCGGGATCGGCCCGGAAGACGAATTCGGTGGTGTTGCCGGTGTTTCTCGTCTCCATGCTGATACCCGGCGGCGGGGAGTTGAGTGAGAAGCTCAGCGGGCGGTTGTTAGCCATCGCGCTCAGGCCGGGCAAACTGAGCGTGGCGGTGCCACCCGCAGGAATGACCACCCCGGCCTCGCAGGCGGGACGGAAGTTGACCCATCTGGCCAGGGTTGCGGGACGCCGCAGGTCGCCTCGCGATTTCATGACGTATGCCAGCAATTCCTCGGCAGGCACCAGGTGCCGATAGAAAAACGCCTGCATCCGATCTTCAGCCGGAACCGCGGTGCGGACGACGTCCGCGTCGCCAATCCGCGCGAATCCTTCGATGACCAATGGCACGGGGGCCGCGCTCGCCTCGTTGGGCAACTTCACGGTCAGACGCACGGAATCGGCTCCCGCCGGCACGGTGGCCCCCGCCAGTGCGAATCCGGGCGGCGCGTCTTTCAGGCGCAAGGCGACTTCGCCGGTGAATCCGTCATGCCGCAACACCTGGGCGGTGACCGGCACCATGGCTCCGGCACGACCATTGAGACTCGATGGCACCATCCGCAGGTCAAACCCGGGTTGCGGCGGGGCCAGTGTCAGCCGATAGGTGTGGGCACTGCTCCCCTTGCCCTGGGCGTCGGAAACATGAAATTGATAGACCCCGTCAGTGGCTGCGGTGAACGAGCAGCGCGAGTCGGCGTGATGGGTTTCCAGACCTGCGGCCGGGTCGTCGCTATCATCGTTAGAAGCGATGAGCTTGGCGTCGGCGGCAGTGATGCGCAGCATCGAGTCCAAAGGTGAGCCGAGCCTGCGGGCGCGGATTTCCGCCACTACCGTCGTGCCCTGCCGCAGGCGCAGCGCAAAGACATCATGCTCGCCGGACTTGCCGATGATGCCGTTGACCGTGCAGGGAAACGTCAATTCCAGGGGCGACTTCGCTGCCGGGTCGGCTCCACCTTCGGAGAATTCAGGAAAGCGGTTGGCCTCGAACTGGACAAACCCGAGTGCGGGTGGCTGCAAGCCGATGTTGCGCAAGCCGGGAGTGCCGCCGGCCTCCACGCTGATGGTGCGCTCCGGCAGGTTCCACCCGCTCACACGCACGGCCACCTTGGTGTTGAGCTGGCCGCCGAGCGGGAATTGCTCGGTTAGGCAGGGCATCTCGCCGAGCGTGAGGCGATACACAAAATCCTCGCGGCCCCGGCAGATGGAGTCGCGGATGCGCAGCGTGTAGCGACCGTCGGCGGGGATGGTCACACACAGCAAGGGGTCCGGCCGGTAACCAAAGTCATCACTGAAGGCGATTTCACGCTCCTTGGAATCCACCAGCATGAGGTTGGCCTGGAACCAGCCGGGCACCGCATCTGCCAGATAGGGGATCAACTCGCGGGCGGCGACGGCCACCGTGAGCATCATGCCTTTGCGGGCATCGAGGGCGAAACAATCCATGTCGCCGGGCAGGATGCGGCCGTTGATGACCGCCGGAAAACGCACCGGCGTGGCAGCGGCCGGCGCGGGTTTGTCGTTAGGTTCGGTTTCCATCACTTCGGGCAGCACGCCGACATGGAAAGCGATGGGATTGGAAAGGCCGTTAGGAGTGAGCAGACGGATTTCCCGTTTGCCGGGAAGGGCCTCGGGACTGACCTTCACCCGGCAGGTGACGCGTTCAACGAGTTGTGGATTCAATTGGTGTTTGGGATCCCGCTTCTGCATGACCCCTTCGCGATAGGCGGCGACTTCATCGGCAGTAATGCCGGCACGCTCGGCGATCCGGGTCAGCAAGTCCTCGTCCCTGGCAAATTTCGGCGGTGCTTTCTCATTCTTCAACTTTTCCCGTTCGGCTTTCAGCAGGTCACGGATGCTGCGTTCCCGGGCTCCGATGAGCGGCTTGAAGTGCTTGAGCACCTCGGCGCTGACGCCCGCGCCGGAGCACCGCGCCGCGGCGGTTCCGGTTAGATACGCGCCGCCCACCGTGACGTCAAACTCAGTGCCCTGCCGTCCTCCGGCGGGAAACACATAGCCGATCACGGGCGCCCGTTGTTGGGATGCTGCGGGCAGCGCCAACAACAGCGCAATGCCAAAGGGAATGAGGGGTTGGAGGGTCATGGTATGCAGGATCACATGATTTCATGCAGCCGGCCGCCGCTCTTGAGCTGGTCGTCCGGCCCCGGCATGACCCGCACGCTCAGGCCAAGCGGATGGGGCAAGGTGGCGGCGGTATCGATCCCCATCAGTTCGTAGATGCTGCCGACCAGATCCCATGGATAGATCGGCCGCGTGGCGACTTCCTCGCCACGGGCGTCGGTGGAACCCAGCACCTGACCGCCGCGGAAGCCGCCGCCGGCCACCATGCTGCAAAACGCCTTGCCATAATGGTTGCGTCCGCCGTTCCATGGGGATTCGTTCAGCACCTTCGGCGAGCGGCCGAATTCGCCGCCCCACCACACGATCGTGCGGTCGAGCAGGCCGCGACCGGCCAGGTCTTCGATGAGGGTGCCCACTCCCTTGTCCATTTCCGGGAGTTGGCGGCGCATGATTTGAAAGTGTTGTTTGTGGGTGTCCCAGCCCTTGTAATTGATCGTGATGTATGGCACCCCGAGTTCGACCAAGCGGCGGGCCATCAGGCAGGCCTGGCCGAAGGTGCTGCGGCCGTACTTGTCGCGCAGTTCCGCCTTCTCCTGATTGAGGTCGAAGGTCTTGGCCCCGTCGCCCAGGATCAGGTCATAGGCTTCTTCCTCGCAGCGGCGCATCGCGGCGACGGCCGGGTGCTTGGGCACTTCGTTGCCGAGCGTGTCGAGGCGGTGCAACAGGTCGCGGCGCGTCCGTTGGCGGGCTTCGCCGATGCCTTCCGCCACGATGCCCTCCACGGCAAAGGGAGTCTTCGCCGGATTGCCGCCGGTGGCGAAGGGTTTGTAACGCGAGCCGAGGAAACCCGCCTCGGAAAAGCGCCCCTGCGGTTCGGTTAGCACGATGTAGGGCGGAATTTGTCCCTGGTAGCCGGCGGCGCGGCCATTGAAAAGCGAGACCACGGCACCGACGGATGGATAGACAATGCGGTCGCCTGCGGGATGGCCGGTTTGCATCACATAGGAAGCGGTTTCATGGGCGTTGATGCCGTGGGTCATGCCGCGCAGGATCGCGAACTTGTCGGCTTGCGATGCGAGCACGGGCAGCAGTTCGTTGATGCGGATGCCGGAGACCTTGCTCTCGATGGGCTTGGTGAATGGGCCGCAGTAGTCGGCACCGGCCTCGGGCTTGGGGTCGAAGGTGTCCAGATGGCAGGGGCCGCCCCACAACCAGATTTGAATCACGGATTTCGCCCGCGCCGGACGCGCTGCCGGAGGACCCGCCGGCACGGCGGCGGCGGCCAGCAGGGGCTGCCTGGATAGCATCACACTGAGGCTGCCGCCGAGGGTGCCTTGCAGCATGCGGCGGCGCGACATCGGCGGCCCTTGCCAGGCCGTGTCCGGCGGGGGTGATGGTCTGTCATGGCGGCATGGATTCAGTGGCGACATAGGAACTCGGTGGTGTTGAACAGGGCCCAGGTGATGTCGATCAAGGCCTCCCGGCGGTTGGTCGTGGTGCTTAGAGTTTCCCTGACGATGGCGGTTTCCGCGGCGGTGGGCGGGCGGGAGAGAATGTCGGTGTAGAGTTGCACGGCAATGTTGTTAGGTCCGCCGGAATTGCGGACCAGTTTCCGCAGGGTGCTGCCCTGTTCGATTTTGGCACGGATCTGGGAGGAGTTAAGGAAATGGAGGCGCTGGGCGGCGCTGGGGTTCGAGTTGCGCTCGGATTCAAACCCGGAATCGCGGGCCGGGCGGCCAAACAACTCGAGGAACGGACTGCTGATGCTGCCATCCGGCAAGGCGATGGCCCGCGAGCCGTCCGGCAGAAAGGTGAACGGCTCCGGAATCGCGCTGGAGTAGGTCTCGCTGGTGCCCGTCACCGCGCAAATCGCGTCGATCAACACCTCCGCATCCAGCCGCCGGATCGGATAGGCGGCGAACAGTTCAAGCGCCCGCGGGCTGGAATCCGCCGGCAAACAGGAAAGTTGATAGGTCCGGGAGTTGACGATCAGACGGAACAAATGCCGCAGGTCATAGCCATGGCTGACGAATTCCTTTTCCAAATAAGCCAACAGCTCGGGATGGGAGGGCGGGTTGTCCTTGCGGAGGTCATCCGCCTCGTGAATGATGCCGCGGCCGAGCAACCAGCACCAGGCGCGGTTGGTCAGGTTGCGTGCGAACCACGGGTTGTCAGGTTGGAGCAGCCAGTCGGCGAAGGCGGCACGCGGATCGCGCTCCGGCGGGATGGCAAGCACTTGGCCGTCCGGCATTCTAACCGGAGATTTCGGGGCGGCGGTGGCTTCATCGAAAAACACGATTTCCTCTTTCCATTCCATCGTGGTCTTGTAGCCGATGCGGGAGAAGCACACGCTCAGCGCGTCGAGTTCGGCGGGACTCCAGGATTCCTGGCGCACCCCCATGAACGTCAGCGACACGGCGGCGGCGAGCGAGCGGGCTTCGCGGTTTTGCACGGCGCGGAAAAAGTTGGCTTCCGGCACCCGCATGTTGCTGCCGGATGCCGTCAGCAAGCCCCGGGCAAAGCGGTCCAGCGGCAGATTGTTGCGCACGCAGGTCCGCAGCAGGCGATGATAGGCCTGGGCCGGAGTCGGCCACAGATTGACGGGAAACTCCGCCTTCACGCGCAGCAGATCGCTCCATTTCATCGCCCAGTAATCGGTGAACTCGTTGCGTGTGAAGAGCGTTTCCACCAGCTTGGCGCGTTTGTCAGAGGCCTTGTCGCTCAGGAAGGCCGCCACCTCGTCAGGAGTCGGCAGGGTGCCGATCAAATCCAGAAACACCCGCCGGACGAACACCGCATCCGAACAGGGCAGTGCCGGAGCCAGGTTCTCCTTGGCCAACCTGCCGAACACCAGGACATCGATCCGGCTTTGCGGCACGGCAAAGGCGGCGGCTTCAAACGGCTCGCGCGGAGGTCCCGGCGGAGTGGCCGCAAGCACCACTCCGGAAACCAGCAAACCAAGGATGGCGGCAAATCGTCTCATGTCATGGCTTCTTCAAGTTGCACAAGAAGAAGCAGATGATAAACCCCATCGCCACCAATTGGTAGCGCGAATATCCGGGAAAATCAAGCACCCAAAGCCCCCCTGGCAGCCGTCACGGCGGCCGGGGAAAACGCGCCATCCAGCGCCCTGCCACCCAGGGCACCGCAACCCGCACGGGACTTGTCCGAAGCGCCGCTCAAGCCACCACAATCATGAGCGACCACGGCGGGCACGAAGGAACATGCCGGATCCGACCAGGCAGCCAAGGGCAAACACACTGCCGGGCTCGGGAATTGCCGAGATTTCCAACTTGTAACCAACTTGACCCGGGTTGCCGCCTGAGAAAGTGTAAAGCCCTTCTGCCAGTGACGTATCGATATAGACCGTACTGGGGCTGCTGCCGACAACCGGATTTTCAAAGAGGGCGACCCCGTTGCGCGTACTGGTGCCGCTGGTCTGCGTGAATTTCTGCGTCACTAAAATGTTCATGGGAACGGTGATGTCATAAGAACTGATGTCGAAGGCATTCGTGGAATAATAAGTCGGTGCCAAACCGCCATCACCAGTGAAATCCCAATTCAAATTTGCCGTTCCCAGCAGCGGCAAACTGGACAAAAGCCCGCTCGTGTATGGGGTGGTGTTGTCGTAGAAACTGACCTGCATTGTCCCGGTCATAATTCTTCCGGTGTTCCCGCCACTTAAAGAGTTATATAGCGTGAGCGAGATCGAACTCATGGTGCCGCCCTGAAGCAGTGTCAACGCATCACCGAAGATCGGGGAGTATACGTTGGGGGCCGAGGTTCCAGCTTGCACCAAAGTGCTGAGGTTGTCATACACGGTGAGGGTCAGGGCCGACCAGCCTTTGGTTGGCGCGACAGCAAGGACGGCGACCAGGACAATGGAGAGATGCGGAATTCGTTTCATAGCGTGTTTTTTGCGGTTATATGGATGGCTGCAGCCAGGGAATCGCGAGCGCGAGCATGGGAGTTGTTGTTACGCACCCACCACTCCTGACGGCTGTTCAGCCTCCATATTTTCCGCGTTCGGTCAAACAGAAATTGCACTCACCAGGTAAATTGGGCTGCAATCCTTATGGCAGTAGGATAAGATCTCTTGGTCTAACTGAGATTTCGCACCACGATCCGGTTGTTACCGGAATAAATCCGCCCCAATGCCCCCTGGGTAACGCATGATTTCCGCCATCGCAACTTGAGTTCATCCTTGGGCAGATTCTCCAACAACTCGACGGCGACGTTCTTGTGTTTGAGTTCGCGTATTTCGGCGAGGAAGCGGTCGTCGAGGATACTGATGTCCGGCTGTTTTAGGCCGGCGGCGGTGAATACGTCGATCACCTGGCCGTCGGTCGTGATGGCGGAGGAGACGAGTTGGCGGATGGCGGCGTCGATCTGTTCGGGCGTCTTGTTGCTGCCGCCGCTTTGCTGGTTGAGCGCGGCTTGCAGCGCTTGGAAGAACGATACGTCGTCACGGAGCGCCGTCGCCTCATCACTGGCCGCGCACAGGGCAAAGGCAAGGGAGAGTTCTGTAACCACCTGCACGAAGCGCCGCTTGCCGCCTTCCTGTTGGAGGAAGAGATCCACGAACCCTGCGGTTTTGCTGAGCCAGCCTGGGTAGCCCAAGTCGAGGCGATCCTTATTTGCTTGGAACAACGGGAACTCGTTAGTGACCAGCGTGCCGTCGAGGGCTTCAGGAACCAGCCCCATGGCACCGGCAGCGCGACCTCGACGCCACGCTGGACCGAATGACCATCGGTGGAAACCAGCCCATGGCTCACTGAGCCGCAAACCAAGGACCAACTCAAGACCATGAAAGCCTGGTTTGTCGACAACAGCAGCCTCGTCGCCGTGGATGAACGCCACCCGGTTGACCATTTGGAGCCCGAGGAGGCATCACCCGAGCGCGGCCTGCCAGCGATGATCACCGTCGTTGAGGCCATCGCCCGGAGCTTCTTCACCGGCGAGCCGCAAATCCTCCACAGCCGTGGCAGGCGCGACTGCAACTTGTGGGTGCGGGTGGCAGGCGCATACCCCGATCCATGCGAGATCAAGCAGGCAGACGGGAGCGCGTGGGGCGAATGGCGCTCCACGGGCGTCTGCACGATGATTCACGGCGTCCACCCGGACGGCATGAACTATGAACGGTCGCCCGGGGGGCCTCCCGTCACGGGTGGGAGCCGTTGCCGGAAAGCCAGATCGCCCGCCAGCTTCCGACGCTCATGCTCGAAATGTTCCAGGTCGTGAAGTCCAACGACTGCATGCGCAACCGCAAGGCATCCCGTGGCTTCCATCACGTCTCCTTCACCACCGTGGACATGTTGCCATGAGTCTCGACCCCTCACGCCTTGAGAACGTGCGCCAGCGGGGGGAGCAGATCCTCGCCCGCTGTCCCGCGTGTGCCGAGCACGACCACGACGAGAAGGGCGAGCACCTGGTCATCATGCCAGATGGCAAGTTCGGCTGCGTGACCTGCCCTGGCGCGGCGGGCAAGAGCCACCGGCAACGCATCTTCGCCTTGGCCGGTGACGCCAGCTCCCGGCAGCGCGGGGCGTTCATGGTGCGGGTCCGCCGTCCCGCTCATGCAACCTCGGCGAAGCCGGCTGCGCAAGTGGTGGACTTGGGACGCTTGGGACGGGTCGAGTCCACTCCCGCGCCATGCGTGGACCATGCCTGCCATGCGAGCCATTCGTCCCATGCCATACCCTATGAATCATCGGCTGGAAGTTCTTTCTCCGAAGCGAACGTCTAAGTCCTGCCGCCGGGACAGGTTGGGGTGATTGAGGTTGAAACTGTGATAGAGGTAGGGACGAGGCATTGGCTTGCCCCGCCCCTCCCTCCGAACCGGACTGGCGGATCTCCCGCATCCGGCTCTCCAGTCACGGCTTAGCCAGTTCGGTCCTTGCGGACTTCGTTACGGGATGTCGGCACGCCGTTGCCCACGCCACGCCAGGCACGCCACTTGGACGTCGTTGATTCCGACACATCGCGGTTCAGAGTTACCACCCCGAGGCTCTCAGGCCGTGCTGTTCCAGCCCTTTCAGGCAATCGTTGGCACCGGTTAAACGGGGTATGCTTCCGTCCGTGATTCCGTTCCCCGCCGCCCTTCGCTCCACCGGTCGTTACCCGGCTTCGTGCCGCGGTGCCGGTCTTTCCGGCATCGGTTTTCCCGCGGCTTGCATGCGCTACCATGGCGGCTCTGACTTCTGCCGGGCGCCTCGCGGCGTCCTGTCCCGGCAGATCTCCTGCGTTCACACCAACTCCCTTGCCTGACATCCTGCCACCAAGCACCCTAACATCTCCAACGATGGCAAACGCATCTTGCCACCGCCGGCCGCCACTGGTCGTGGCGGGGCTTCGCCAGTCGCTCGCAGGCTCGCCAGTCTGCTGAGGCCGAATCGTGTTCATTTCTTGAGTATTTCTTGCGGTCTGTCAGGTTCTCCACGTTGCTCTCCACCCCGCCTCACGGCGACGCAGTTACTTCAAGTTCTCAGCCCGGATGCGTCCGAAGCTGGCTGAAGTCTCCCACTCCAGAGGGGGCAGAAACTTCCGGGGGTGCCAAGAATTGTCGGCTGGTCTCGGGGATGTGACTCACTGCCATCCCGGCGAATTCGAAGATCCTTAACCACGGATTACACGGATGTTCACGGATAGTGCTCCGCGCGTTCCCCTCTTCCATCCGTGTCAATCCGTGAAATCCGTGGTCAAACATGCGGATCACGGTCCCGAACAACCAGCCCCTAATCGAATGCTCTCGCGGAGCATGGTCACTCAGGCCCGCATGAAGTTCATCCGCTCTCGCGAAAGAAAGCCGCCATGACCGCGCCCAAATCGAATCAGCCCCATGCCGCCACCAAGCGACTCCGCCATCAGGCCATCCCATGCAGCTCTTCAATCTCTGACCGAACGTTAGAGGTGAGGCGGCGGCGGGGTGGACTCCGAATCAACTTCGGTGCTGGTCGCCGTCGCCTCGACCTTTATTGTTCGGCTGAGGAGCCCGTTTAGGTCTGGCAATTCCGAAGAAACAGCGAACATTATTTCTTGTCATATAAAACAAGACGAGAGCATATACTGCAGACCATATACCTGAATATGTAAGAGCGAAAATTCCGTCCCCTGGGGAACCGTATGCGTCTGCCAAAAATGCATTAATGAGGAAGGACTGAAAAATGTATATTGGCATTACAATAATGACTAACCACCAGCCAAGTCTCGAACAAAACAGCAGGCTGAGACCACAGGCGGCGAAGGTAATAATTGTAAGCTTTAAATGGAAATTGACAATGGCATATCCTAAGAACAAAGCCGGACTCGAAAGAATTGACCAAAGTGAGTAAGCCGCATTTATACTTCCAACCAACAGCAGAATTCCGAGGATTATAACACCGACAGGACGGCGTTGAGCTAATTCACCGCAACCCTCATGGTGTTGCTCTGTAAATTCGATGTCTTGCTCACTCTGAATCCGACAGCGGCAAACTGGGCACTCCCCATCAGCCGTCGGAAGAACAGTCTTTTGACAGTATTTGCACTCTAATAAGTTCACAGACAAATTCTGAGACCCCGCAGGACTCGGAGAGTATGCCTGAGCCTCACACAATTGGCTGCCGCAATTGGGACACCCTCCAGACATCTTTGGTAGCACGTTGCGATTACATTTTGTGCACAGGATAAGTTGCATTGGCTATTTGTGAGGCGGTCCCGGAAGTCCGGCCACGCAGTGGCTAGATTAAGCTATGGTGGCGGGGTGCGCGAGAGGGATAGAGGATCATGGATGTTGAATCAAGGATGAAGTGGGAAGAGACTCGAATTTGGGAAGCCGCAGCGCAAGGCGCAGCACGCAACGGAGCGTAGCGGAGTGGAGTGCGGAGCCTGGAGCGGAGGCTTCCCAAATTCGCCGCGCCGGGGGTGGGTGGGGAGGGTTGTTCACAGGCCCGGCCGTCGAGAATGGGTCATTAAAAACTCGTCGGAGACGGCCGGAGTCTGTGAACAACCCGGTGGTCATGCGGCCTCCTGGGTTGCTTGTTCGGAGTCGTCGTCGGTGTTTGCCGGAGATGTCTGATAGACAACGGTTGGAGTGAGGTTGCACAGCGCCTCGTGGGGTCGCCAGTCGTTGTAGCGATCAAACCACTTGAGCAGTCCGGCCCGCAGCGCCGGGAGCGTGGAATGCTCCGACAGATAGATCAGCTCGTATTTGACGCTCCGCCACAGTCGCTCGATGAAGACGTTGTCCATCCACCGCCCGCGGCCGTCCATGCTGATTTTCACTCCCAAGCCGGTAAGGCGGCCCGTCCATTCCGCCGAGGTGAACTGACAGCCTTGATCCGTGTTGAAGATCCCAGGAACCGCGCGTCTATCATATAAGGAGGAACCCACCCCAATCTTACAGCAAGAAGATATGAGGTGATTCCGCTGGCTCAGCTAGCAGGATCCCTCTGTGGATTTGCAATCGTTTCTCCAGCTCCAGGGCCGGGGGTGCATGATTCACCGGAGGATCCGCACTCTTTGCTTCATTCCTCGTCTGCATGGCTGTATTCAGCGGGCCGGGCCTGCCGGTGCGTTGATCTCAGGTTTCACGTCGAGCCGTGACATGTTTCCGGATCTCACATGGGCGAGGATGTCGCCGTCACCAGCGGGAATGACATTCAACGCGAAGCCGCAAAGGCGCCAGGCTCCCGCGGCATCGATTGTTAGATGATAACTGAGATCGGAGCGGGTATTCACACTGGGGCGGTGTGACTTGCATGCCAGGTGGTATTCGCCAAAAACCGGGTTATCGCCGCGCATCTTGATCACCCCCCACCCATTGGGCAGGACCTTCCCCATCGACGGGTCACCCTGGCTATCCCCGAACCCGGCGATATACCAATGCCGCCGGCCCGCCTCCGCATCAAGGATGTGTTTGGTGACAGCTTGGAAAATCCGTTCGTGGAGGCTGCCGGAGTTTTTCCGCCAGTTCTTGTCGGCGGCCTCGCGGAGCCACGTGTCGGAACCGATGACAATGAGTTGGGTGGTTCCGCTGCCTGCGGCCTTGTAGGTGATGTGTGCGGCATCCCCGGAAATGATCAGATGGGCATCCCGCTGGAGACCCTCGAGTGTCACATCGGTTTCCCACCCCGGCGCCTTGCGCGCTCGTTCCAGCACCGTGGCGACCACGGTGTCCAGCGAACCGCCGAACGTCTTGGCCGTCACCGCCCCGCTAAGCGGAAACATCCTGTAGCCTTTGCAGTATTCAATGGCGACAGAAAGCGGATCATCCTCGAACCCATTGGACCCACTGGAAAAGCGGCTCGCATGGCAGAGCATCAGGTGGTTGAATCCCGCCACGGACAGTTTCGAGCGCAAGGCCGCATGCATCCACGGTTCCACCACTTGGGATCCATCTGCTTGCATCCAGTTGAGCAGGGACTTCGCCTCACCGGCTCCGGCGGCATGACGCACCTGAATGACGGCCGCGCCCAGTGCATCCGATACATAGATATGCGACGCTTCGGGCAGCGACTTGCGCACCGCGCCGGGCAGGGTGGACATGAGCCAGGTCTTGGCGGCCGCAAGGTCGCTGGCGGGCTTGCCGGACCACGGTGGCAGCGGTGGCAGCGGTGGCAGCGGCGGCACGTTCGTGCCTAACAAACCAGCCTCCAGGCGGGCCGCGTCCCACAATGGTTCCCATTCCCGGGCCGCTGCTCCGCAAGCCCGTTGCGCGACCGCGAAGCCGGCATTCACCGACATCTCCGACACCGTCCAGTCGTCGTTCTCAAGCGGCACGGCACCGGCCGACACCACCTTCCATCCCTGCGACTTGCCGGACTTCACCTGCCCCAGGCACAAGCACGCACGCTGTAGGCCGTGATCCGTCGTGCACAGATAGAACAACCACAGCGATCCCGGTTCCGCGCCATGGGGACCTGCCACGCCTGTGAGATTGGCAGGGTCCGCCGTGAGTGACCGGCCGCGCAACAACACCAATGATTGCAGGGAGCCGTGCCGCTGCGCGAAATCCTTGACCCCATCCGCCATCACCCCGGCATCACGCGGCTCCCCGACGGGCGGCTCCAACAACTTGAGCACCTCGTCCGCCCGGCCGGCATAGGCATGGGTCAGGAATGACTCGGCGGCCGCCGCCGCCGCCGTGACCTCCTCGGCCGCCGGCGGCTGCACCCGCCGGAAATTCGCCAACATGGCTTGCGCGGAATCATCCGCAGCGGCTCCGGCTGGACCGGCCGCATGAATCGGTTCCAAAAATACTGCTAGAACCAACGTGGCAATGCGGCCCACGCGGCAAAGCGTCAGATGCGGGCAATGAGGGTCAGTGGCTTTCATGGTCGTATTGGGGGTGAGTGATGCAAATGCGTCAGCGGTTGTAGTGTTTTGTTGGCCGAACGTTTATATCCACCGATGACCGGCGGTTGATCCGTGGTTGGAGTTGAGGTTGTGGGGCTTGGCGGTCATTCGGTGCGATGCCTTGTTCGATTTTCCGTGTGACGGGAGTGCCACGCAGAACTTACGGACGCAATCTGCCGGAAACCTTGCCGGGTGTCGAGGCAAAGGTTCGAAAATGCGGAGGTCCCAGGGAAAACTCCGCCTCAGGATTTTCCGCCGCGTCATCTCGCGGCATCGACGGCCTGCCACGCATTCCCGCCGCTGGCTCTCGCGGGTCAGAGCCCCGCATGTGCAGTATTGGCCACCTCTGCTCTCGCGGGACGACCACCCGGACTCCCGCACCAAGTCATAGCGGACTGAATAATCCCCGCCACTGAATTCAGTTCATCAGAGTCACGCTTGTGGAATCGAACAGGTATTCAACGACCGGAATTTCAGCGTCACGCTTTTGGGTAGGTGCCGGAGGCTCGAGGCCGGCTGGCCGACTTTCCCCTGCAAAAACAGAGAACAATGCCGGGACCGGTCCGGTGCGGAATGGGGCTGCGTGCGTTACAGGGGCTTGGGGAGGGATCATGTCCGTTAGTGCCGCAGATTCGGCATCACACGAGCATCTCATTGGCTGGTGGACAGGAATGTCCACCCTCCATATTTCAGGAATCAAGCGGGCTGCGGACGCTGAGGCCGGGTTGGTTGAGGACGTGGAGGTAAATCCGGGTAGTGTTGACGTGGGTGTGACCGGGCAGCTCTTGTACCGTCCGCAGGTCGTAGTGAATATTAAGTAAAATCTCGTGTGCCAGAATATGCACGACCCGTCCGACGTGTCCGACAAGTCCGACAAGTCCGACAAGTCCGACACGTCAATGGCCTGCCTGAACTGCCAGTCGGCGAGGTGGGTGGAGCGGCCCAGGGCGTCGAAGTAGGCGGTGGTGGTGTCGGCGGTTGGCAGAAGATTGATGAGTGCTGAGTGTTGATTTTGGAGGTTTGAATGGAAGATGAAGAATTCGCCTTTCAGTCACTTCTGAAATCAAAAATCAACCCATCCGGTTCAGTGGACTCACCAGTGCGGGATAGCACCTCCCCCAGCTTCACCAATGGCCATGTAACTGTTTTGGATGACGTGATCGGTCAGCGGGGGTGCTTTGGCTTTCCACCGGTTTTGTAGGGTGTGGCCTGGTCGCGCACGGCTGGCGGCGGCGGTGGCGCGGCGGCCGGTTCGAGGACGACGCGGACGCGGGCGTGGAGGGCGGCGGCGACGCGGCGGAGCATGCTCAGCGAGTGGCCTTCATAGGCAGGCGATTCGAGGCGGCTGATTTGTTGCTGGCTGGTTTCCAACAAACCTGCAAGTTCCTTCTGGGTGAGTCCGGCAGTAGGCGGCTAACGAGTTCATCGCGAGTGAGGTCGCGTGGGATGCGCACGGGTAAGGCGGCGACGGTCGAGCGCTTCGGAGGCCTCGGCGGCGGCATCGCGGAGAAACGCGTCGAGCAGCGGGCGCGGGCGGGGCTCGTCGATCAGGCTTGCCCAGCGTGCGTCGTTCTGGCGGGCCGGCAGGAAGCGGGCGAAGTCGGCCACCTCCTCGCGTCGAAAATTTTGAATAACTCAATCCTTGCGATGTGTTTTGAACTGACAAGGACCTCTTGTGAGTTGCCCGCGCCTCCTCGGGAATGGCCGGATTCAGCCGCCGGATGGTCTCGCGCATCTCATCTCCCCGTGGGAGAGGCCGGTGACAGCGCTCTGGCGGCGGGACGCCGCCAGCACGGCCTGCCGCGAGACGCGGCAGCTACCGGCTACCTCTGCCACAAGATGGAAGTCGGGCCGTCCGCTCACTCAGCGACCCGCCCGCGCAGCCAGTCCTGATCCGCCGGGGACAGCGGGAGGTCCGGCAACCGGCGGTAATCGAGCTGGTGATAGCGGCCGACTTCATGGACCTGGTTGACCAGCGTTTGCAGGTCGATGAAGACATCCTTTTCGCCCTTGCGGAGCGGGATGCGGATGACCGGCAGGGGTTCCCGCAGCAGGGGGCGGAGGATTTCGCGGCGCAGGCCGGTGCCGGCCCGCTTGGTGTTGATGAAGTAATGGGTCGCCGCCAGCGGCGGCAGTTTGGCGAAGCCTTCCGGGAAAACCGGCTGACCGCCCAGCAGCAGGTCGATTTCCACCAGGTTGATCGGTGACTCTAGCAACGTGCGCCGTTTTTCGAGGTAGTCGGTCAGGCCGCCGCCGATTTTGTTGCCGGGGCTGAGGATTTCGATGACGGTGATGAGCCTGCCGGTGGCTTCGCGGATTTCGATCCAGCGTTCGGTCATCGGCGCGGTTTGCACGATGGTGGGAATCGCGGCGCGGGCTTCCAGCTCGGCGTCGTCGTCCGGCGACCAGGATGGCGGCACGCCGTCCTGCCAGGATTGTTTGACGGCGACGTCGGCGCGGAAGGTGTGCGGCTCGTCACAGCCAGCGGCGGAGATGCTCACGCCTTCCTCGGGTCTGGCGGCCAAATCCGCCGGGAGCTTGGTGGCAAGTTGCATCGCCAGGCAACTGATGAGCAGGGAATGCACCCCGGGCCAGTGTTCTTCCAGCCAGGGATTCATGCCAGGGAATGGATTGGTTTTCCTCACGGAGGAAACGATGGCCGGAAAGCGGCATTTTGCAAGCCTGGGTTATCCCCGGAGGTCGGCCTCGATGGCCTCCAGCACGTCGAGTTCCGGGCGGAAGTTGGCGGCGTGATAGGAGTTGCGCACGAGCGGGCCGCTGGCGACGTGCCGGAAGCCCTTGGGGATCAAGAACTTGCTAATTTATCATTAAAGGCTGAATCGTTATATCCCACCATGGTAGTTCTTCCGTATAGAACTGCCCGCCGTTCGTTACTACTCAGGTATGGCAGAATCATTTATGGCAGAATCATTTCAGAATTGGAAAAAGTCATTGGATCAACCCCTGTCTGTGCGCATCCGCACGCAGCCAGGCCGACCCGTGATGAATCCCCCTCAAGACTCTTGAAAAATGATTCTGCCATCAATGATTCTGCCATGAATTCTTTGGAACTGAGGGTGTTGCCGATCCATAACGCGATCCGGGCGAAGGCCCAAACGCAAGTGAAGAGGCTCAGGAGCAAGTGCAGCAGACGCACACTTCCTGGGCTGAACCTTGAATTGACAAGGAATTGGCAATGCATCGCGGAAAATGACTTGGCACATTCCGGGGGGTGCCGGGGCATAGCCACAGCGGTGTGGCGCTGCGCTTCCCACCGCACTCCATACTCTCACCTGCCCGGGCGCGAGCCAAA
>JAPLUI010000002.1 GCA_026397725.1 Verrucomicrobiota bacterium
CAGTGCCATTGAGGGTGATGTCGAAGGGGTTTTCGTCGGCATCATTGCTGGCGAGGTGCAGGTTGGCCGTGCGGGTGCCCACGGCGGTGGGGGCGAAGCGCACGGTGAAGGTCGTGCTGCCACCCGCGATGACCGGGGTCGTCGGACTGGCCGTCACGGTGAAGTCACCCGGGTTGGCCCCGTCGATGGTCAGGCCAAGTCCCGTTAGATCGGCCGAGCCCGAATTGCGAATCGTGAAGACGAGGCTGGCATTGAAGCCGGTGGCCACCGAGCCGAAGGCCACCGTGGCGCTGCCGTCCACCAGGCCGGTACCGGCCGGTTGCTCCACGGCGATTTCCGGGGCGGTGACGATGCCCGCGCCGATCACCACGTCATCGATGGCCCAGTTGTCATAGCCATCGCCGCTGTTGGCCAACTGGCGGAAGCGGAACTGGGTGGTCGCGGTCTGCGCCGCCGTCGGGATGCCCACCACAATGGTCTGCCAGGTCCGGTTGGTGTAGGGACCGCCGAATAGCACAAAGGTGGTGCCGCCGTCGATGGAGTACTCGAGCACGACGTCTTCCCCGGCATCCGCCGTTTCCCAAGGACTGACCCCGTTGGCAAGGGCGATCATGAAGGACACGCCGCCGCCGGTGCGGGTGTCGATGGCTTGCGTGGTGGCGAAGCGGCTGCCCGCGCCGCTGAACCACAGGCTGTTGCCGGTGGACCCGGACCCGGCCGCCTGGCCGTTGGTGTTGGCCACCGCCCTGCCGCCGAATGGCGCCCACAGCGCCGGGTTGTAACTCGGGTCGAAACTGTCGGCAAAGGCCGTCAGCGGGTCGAGGCCGACGCCGGTCAGCACGATGTCAAACGGGTTCTCGTCGGCATCGTTGCTGGCGATATGCAGGTTGGCCGTGCGGGTGCCGAGCGCGGTGGGGGCAAACTGCACAGTGAAGGTCGTGCTGCCGGCGGCCACGACCGGGGCCGTGGGATTCGCCGTCACGCTGAAGTCACCGGGGTTCGTGCCGTCGAAGGTGATCGCGAGCCCGGTCAGGTCGGTGGTCCCCGGATTGCGGATGGTGAAGCTGCGACTGCTGCTGGAGGTGGTGCCCGCCAAGCCGAAGTTCACGGTCGAGACGCCATCGATCAAGCCGATCCCGTCGGCCTGGATCACCGAGATTTCCGGCCCGACGGGTGGCACATAACTGAAGACGGCATCGATGGCGTCGCCCAGCACCAGTTCCCAGTCGGCCAGCGGGCCGGCATACCAGTCATAGCCCAGATAGGCCACCGGTCCGGCCACAAACACCGCCGTGTCGGTCCCCGTCTGATAGATCGGCTGGGAACCGGCAGGCAGGGAGGCGCTGGTGACCATGTAGGTCGCGTTCGGGGCGCTGAGGCTGGCCGGTGAGTTGGTGAAACCGGACACACCCGCAACCTTCGTCACAAAACCCGAGTTCAGGTAGCCGGAATCGACCAGGCTCCATCCGCGCAGGGCGTTGAGCAGGGTTTCCTCGTTGGCAGAGTCAGTGCCCATGACGATCAGTCCCTTGCCG
>JAPLUI010000423.1:0-10394 GCA_026397725.1 Verrucomicrobiota bacterium
GAACAAGCCCGGTTGGGGCCGGGAACCCCGCTTATGCGTTTTGTGTTTGGTCCGGGTCGCCGGGAACCTCCCGCAACTCCAGTTGGGTTAACTGGCAAGTGCCCGACAAGCCCCATCCCGGCCTATCCGTGCCTGCCTTCACCCCAGCAACCGCCCTGCCACGCCATCCCATCCCGGCTCTCTGAGGCTCATTTCCAAGCTCCTGACAATACTCCGACGCCTCCGGTCCACAGGCACGGAAATTCAGCAGTATCGGATAGATGGGATATGGGATCATGAGGTCGGGTGCCGACACTTGGGCACGGGAGGCAGCCGGGCACGGGCCCGCTTGCGCTCGCGGGCGGCCGCCCACGGTGCTTCAATCTTGCGAACTAACAACAACTGCCCGCCACAGCACGGGCATGTTTTGGGCGGGCGCTCCGGCTTGGGCGGTGGCAGGGCCGCCGCGCCGATGAGCAGCGGTCGTCCGGTTAGAAATGCGATCCTCTCGCGCTTCTCTTTCGCCGCCGGATGGCAGAACCCGTATTGACGCACCGCACGCATCCCCTTGGGCAGGACATGGCGCAGATACCTGGCCACGAATTCGACACCGCTGATGGATTCGACACGCGGTGCGCCACCCTTGGCGCGGTCTTTCCAACGGAACGACACCTGGCCATTGTCCATGCCGATGATGCGGGAGTCGCCGATGGGACCACGGCAGACATAGGCTCCCAGATATTGGATGGCGCGCGTGCCGTCACCAAATGCCTGCAGATGCACGCCCCAGTCCTTCTCCCAGACGCATGGATCCATATCTAACGGACCATGTGCCGCCTCCACCGCGGCAAGCCGCTCGCGGAACGCGGCGCGGAAGGCCCGCCGCAACACCGGCTGCGGAACCAGGAAGTTCGCGTTCTTCACCGTCACCACCCGACCATATGCATCGAGGCCCGCTCCCGGCACGATGCAATGCAGGTGGGGATGGAAATGCTGGCGCTGGTTCCAGGTGTGGAGGATGGCGGTGTGGCCACTGGTCACCGCGCCCAGCCAGCGCGGGTTGGCCAGCGTCTTCGCCAATGCAGCAGCGGCCGCGGCGAACAACACATCATATATCTCCTTGGCTGCGTCGGAGAAAAACAACCCGCGCAGTTCTTTTGGCAGCGTGAAGGGCACCATGAAATACGGCGTGCCCACCCGCCTGTCCAGCTCGCGTGCCACCCACTCCGCGGTGTGTTCCCGGCCGCATTGCGGACAACTCCGGTGGTTGCACGAATGGAAGTGGAACTCGCGCGTGCAGCCTTGCTCGCAGGCATCAAGGTGCCCGCCCATGACCGCGGTGCGGCAATGGGTGATGGCCCAGATGGCACGCCCCTGCGCCCGGTTCAGCGCGGGCCTGCCGCGCAGAAAATCAGGCAGAAAGCGGCGCAACACCTCGATGACGGTGGTGCCCATGCGTCCGGCCAAAGGCCGGCCTCAACGGTTGATTGCCGGGGTGTGTCTAACGGGGCAGTTCGCCGCAGAGTTGCTCCAAGAGCGCGCGGCTGTCCTGCTCGCTGCGGTGGGTCAGGTGCATGTGGATCATGGTGGTGTTGATGCTCTTGTGGCCCAGCAGCGCCTTGATGGTGTGGATCGACGCGCCCGCCTCGGCTAGATGGGTGGCAAACGAATGGCGATTATGCCGAGCTCGGCATAATCGCCACTGCTTCGCGGCTTGCTTCCTAGCCACCTTCGCGGCCTGTTTTGAGGCAGACTTCCAGGTGACCTTGCTGGCTGACTTCACGACTGGCCTGCTGGCTGTGGCCTTTCCTTTGGCTGCTCCCGCGGTTTTGCGGGCGGCGTGCTTGGTGGCGGTTTTCGATACGGGTTTTCCGGATTGACGGCTTGATTGGTTGTAGTTACGGTGCTTCATAGCGCATCGACGCTGACTCACTAATCCTCCAAACACGATCAAAGAACAACCCAACTCCCCACCTTCAGCCCCCCGCAATTCCTTGCCGCAGAGCGGCTTAGTTCAACAAATCATGGATGTCAACCTACCACTCACCCCTCAACCGCGCACTAGGTCACCGCAATGACGCGGTGACATCACATTGATCGTTAGCCCCGGAGAATCTAACACCACAATATGGCGACAGCTTAGATTGAAACGACAGTCCAGAGCTACCACGTGGCACGGTCGTCAAACAGCCTGATCCAAGCGGCACGGCAGGCGAGTACCCGCGAGTGATTGGACGAAGGATGCTCCGGGCTCGAGCTGCTCACTTTGCTCGAGACTCTGGATTAAGCCGCCAAAGGGCATGACCATGGGACAGACAACGCTTGGCGAACAATACGTCGTTGTAATTCACCGCCAGGATCGCTAGGATCGAGGCATGCCTGACTCAATCTACATCGAGACGACGATTCCAAGCCTGTATGTGGCCCGCTGGTCTTCGAGCCTGGTTGAGGCGGCGAGGCAGCAGTTGACGCATAGATGGTGGGACGACTACCGGCACGAATTCCAGTTGGTCTGTTCGCAAACTGTGATCGACGAATGCGCACGCGGGGAACAGGTGATGGCGCAGAAGCGCCTGGAGTTGCTGACAGGCATGCCACTGCTGGACCTGACCGAGGAGGTGGCCCGTGTTGCAGATGCCTTGCTTGATGGGGACATCGTGCCGGCGAGGGCTGCCGACGATGCGGTCCACATTGCCGCCGCATCGGTTCACGGGATTGACTACCTGCTGACTTGGAACTGCCGGCACCTTGCGAATCCAAGGATCTGGAGACGGATATCCGACTGCTTGCAGAGGTTCGGATTTCGTGCTACTGTAATCTGCACACCGGAGGACATGATTGGCGATGAAGCTTGAAGAACACACTAAGACCTTAATCATCGAGGAGGTACGGGCGATGAAGCGTGAGAACGCTGCGGAGCACGGCTTTGACGTTTCCCGCATTGTTGCCGCGGCTCGGGAGCGACAGGAACAATCGGGCCGCATGATCGTCCGCCGTCCCATCCCCGAGGGCGAACAAGACGCCGCTGCCCGACCGGCATGAGCCCCACAATTTCAATCCCAACCTCGATCCCCTGTCCCGGCGGCAGGGCATGAGCGTTCGGCTCAATAACAACTGCAATGAAAACTCACTTGATGATGGCTTGCCTGATGTTCGCCGGTCCGATTCTGGCTGGCCCCGCAACACCACCGGATTCGTCTATAGAGATTCGGATTTTGGATCCGGAATCAAAGGTGATCGCCAGTTCGACAGATCAAGAGACTATTCGGTTTGCGGTGAAGGCAATGGAACGAGCGAGCAACGTCGGTGACAATACATACCAAATGTCTCTTACCTACTATTTGCACCTAGTCCAACCCCGTCAAGAGAATCCTGGGCCGACAAGAGGCTCGCGATGGTACCTCGACATTAACACCGGGAACTTCGCTCTCGTATCGCCGCCCAAGCTCGTGATCTGCAAATTTAGGAAGGCTGATTTTGCGACCCTCAATAAGAAACTCAAACTCAACGTCGAACAACCGAGCCCTGCCCAACCGGCTACCAAGCCCGCAGACAAAGTTCCAGCTAATGATCAACCCTCAACCCCCACGTCGAAGGAGGCCCCCCGGTAGCCGGTGGCAGGCCCGACACGTTGGTGCGCCAGATGAGGCGGCGGGCTTCGGCGCGGTGGGTAGCGTGGGTGGCAACACGGCCAGGCGGGGCGGCCCGATCCGCTTGGAGCAAGCGTTTGAGGGAATATGAAACCTTCAAATTCTGCATGTTAGCATGGAATCAATTGGTAAAATCATGATAGGGTAAAATCATGAAGAACTGGAATTGTGCTCCCGTTATCGGGAATTCTGATCTTTTCTTCCATCATTTTACCCTCCATCATTTTACCTGATTTCTGAATGATCAAACTTCTAACGACATGTTTATTTATTTACGGCTCCTAACAGGCGGGACGCCTGTTTTACCCGGCGGGGAGGACGGCGCGAGGAACCGGGGCGCGGGTGGTGGGGTCAGGTGCGCCAGATGAGGCGGAGGGAGTCGAGGCGGAGGCGGGGGGTGGCGAGGGCGGTTAGGGCTTCGTCGCGGAGGGCGCGGAGGGCGGCCAGGGCGGCGGCGGAGACCTGGGGGTTGCGGGTGGCGAGGTCGGTTAGGCGTGCGAGTTCGGCATCGAGGGTGTCGGCGGCGAGTTGGCGGGCGGTGGCAGTGGGGGCTGCCGCGTCGGCAGTGGCGAGCGCGCGGGCGGCGGCGAGCATTATGGGAAAGAGATCGCGGCGGAAGGTTTCCTGGCCGACGAGGCGGCGGGAGTCGCCGGGCAGCAGGATGGCGGGCGGCGGCGCGGCCTTTGACGGGTTGCCGTGGTGATCGACGAGGACGCGGAGGACGGTGGGCGGCAGGAAGCGGTCGAGGTGCAGGCGGGTGGGCGCGAGGACTTCTAACACGAAAGCACATTCGAGCAGGACGGCCTTGCCCTGTCCGGTCTTCCAATGGGCGAAGGCGGCGTTGCCGAACTCGCTATCGAGGATTTGTTCCAGCGCGCCGAGGAACAGGGGATGGTCGCGGGTTAGAAAGGCGAGGTCTTCGCGGGCCAGGGCGGTCTTGCGCTCGAAGGTGGCGGCCAAGCCCTCCGGTGGCAACCCGGCAAAGGCCTCGCTGTGACGCTGACCACGGTGAAAATGATAGCTGCGTTCACAGAGATCGCTCACATCCAGCCCGAGCTGGTCGAAGAGCCGCACGGCGAAACGCTCGAAGCGCCGGTCGGCATCAGCCGTCCGCAGTTCATCTAGCAGACTGGCGATGGTGTGCGGAGCGGGGGCGCCGAGTTCCAGCAGGCGGTCGTGGCCGCTGGCGAGTTCGCGGGCGACGCTGGCCTTGAGCACGCGGCTGCGTGCCAGCAAGGCCGCGAATTTTCGCGTGTCGGCGGAGGTGTCGGCCAGCGCGTCGAGTTCCGGCAGGAGGGTGGCGGCCAGGGCGGTGGCACCCTTGAGCGGATGGCTGAAGGCATCGAGCCCCTGATGGAGCCAGCGGGCATGGAGTTCCAACCTACTATCGACGCCGTAGGGGACGTGGATGTGGATGGTGCCGGACTGACCGATGCGGTCGAGGCGGCCGAGCCGCTGTTCTAGCAACTCCGGGTCGCGCGGCAACCCGAACAACACCAGGTGGCGGGCGAACTGGAAGTTGCGGCCCTCGCTGCCGATCTCCGAACAGAGCAGGATGCGGGCGCCGTCGGGGTCGGCGAACCAGGCGGCATTGCGATCGCGCTGGAGCAGGCTGAGATCCTCGTGGAAGAGGGCGGATTCGAGCTGGATCTCGGCGCGGAGTTTCTCCTGCGCCGTGCTGGCGGCGGCGGGCGAACCGGTGATGAGCAGGACTTTTTCGTTAGCCGGCAGCGTGCGCAACAGGCCGGCGAGCCAGGGGTAGGGGGAACTGCCAGGGTCTAACGGATAGAGATGTGGTTGGCGGGCGGGGAACCCGGTGAGGTGGTCGCGGGTGTTGCGGAAGAACACGCGACCGGTGCCACACAAGTCGATCAGCTCGGCGATGAGCGGCGGGCGGGCGGCAGCATCGCCGGCGCGGAGGGCCGCCAGATGGTCGGCGGCGCGGGGTGAACGGGCGGTGAAGGTGGCGAGGTTGGCGGGCAGGGTGCCGTGCTTGAGGGCTGCGACGGCCTTGGCGAGCGGGGCATAGGCACGGGTTTCGGCCAGAAAGGTGGCGAGATCGGCGTAGCGCTCCGGATCTAACAACCGCAGGCGTGCGAAGTGGCCGGCAGGCCCGAGTTGCTGGGGAGTGGCGGTGAGCAGCAGCAGGGCCGGGATTTCCACGGCGAGGGCCTCGACCATGGCGTAAGCGGCGGAAGGCACGCCGGGCGACCATTCGAGGTGGTGGGCTTCATCCACGATGAGGAGGTCGAAACCGGCGGCACGGGCTTGGGCGGCACGCCCGGGCATGTCTGTTAGAAATGCGGTGGCCGCGAGGACGAGCTGGGAGTCAAGGAAGGGATTGGCCCCGTCAGCGTGAGCTTCGAGCGAGAGACAACGGGCTTCATCGAACAATGCGAAGAGCAGGTTGAAGCGCCGGAGCAGCTCGACGAACCACTGGTGGATCAGCGGCTCGGGAACCAGGATGAGGATGCGAGCGGCGCGACCGGTCAGGTGCAGGCGATGCAGAATGAGACAGGCTTCGATGGTCTTGCCCAGCCCCACCTCGTCGGCCAGCAGGACGCGCGGGTGCAGGCGCCCGGCGGTTTCGGCGGCGATGGCAAGCTGATGCGGCAGCAGGTCGATGCGGCCACCGCCGAAGCCGCGGGCGGCTGCCTGCCGGATGCGGGTGTTCCACGCGAGTGCCTCTAACCGGAAATCGAAATCCCGCGGATGATCGCAGAGCCCGGCGAGCAGCCGCCTTTCCGGACGGATGAAACTGAGCGAGTCTAGCAATCTGGTCTCGGCGAGTTCGCGTCCGCCGCCATGATAGGTGAGCAGCCCGGCGTGAGCCGACACCCGCTCGATGGTGAGCTGGCGGCCGTCGCGGTCCGCGATGACATCGCCCGGGCTGAAGCTGACGCGGACGAGCGGAGCGGAGTCGAACGCGTAGGTGCGGGTTTCCTCGGCGGCGGGATATTCGACCTCGACGGTGTCGCCCGCGATGGCCCGGACCAGGCCCAGGCCGAGGGCGGGTTCGGAGGTGGAGATCCACCGTTGTCCGGGTACGGGGCGCGACATGCGGGTGACTGATAGGGCTGGCATCAGGCGTCGCCATGCCAATCCCGCTGCACGATGGCCGCCGGGCGGGTGCTGGTGTGAGGCCAGAGCTTGCGCCCCGGATAGATCACCGTGCTGATGCCGGTGTGGACATGATCACCGACGATCGTCCCGAACTTCCGGCGGCCGGTGTCAACCAGGCTGCCGGCCACCATCGAACGGTGGTTTTTCCCGTCATGCCGCAGATTGGAAACGATCGTGCCGGCCCCGAAGTTGACCTGTTCACCTAACACGGAATCCCCCACATAGGACAAATGCCCGATGCTGGTGCGGGACAGGATCAGGCAGTTCTTGATTTCCACCGCCTGGCCGATGTGACATGAATCGCCGATGCTGGTGTTGCCGCGGATATGACAATTCGGGCCGATCTTGCACTTGGCCCCCATCACCACGTTGCCTTCGATGAACACGCCGGGCAATATCCGCGAGCCCGGCCCTAACTGAATCACCCCCTCCAGCACTGCGGACGGATGCACCTCGCCCGCGATGTCCGCGGCCTGCAACCCGGCGACATGCCCCTCGTTAGCCCGTAACAAATCCCACGGATGGCGGATCACGAACGAAGCCACGGCCGCCAGGACCCGCAGCGGATCGGGGGCCTCGCCGCGCCACGCCATGGGTGTTAGAAACTCGTCCACCAGAGTCGTGGCGGTCGAGTTCATCAAGGCCTGCAGATCCTCCGCGGCGAGCCAGGCATGCGGGTGAGGCGTGATTTCCCGGGCGCCAGCCGCCGCGATTGCGGATTGCTGGTGTTGCCACAACGGGACATTCGCGATCGGAAAATCCTCGATCCGCCGGGTCAGGGACAAGGGCGTGCAGGTAGATGCCTCCGGGGTTTCCATAACTTCATCAGGTCAGCCGATTTCATCGCGGATGGCAGCGGCAAACTTGCTCACCCAACTGCGCACCTGTTCGATTTCCTGGTGTTCCACCAGCACGCGGATTTTGTTTTCGGTGCCGGAATAGCGGATCAGGTGACGGCCGCTTTCGCCAAAGGCCTGGCTCGCCTGTGCCATCAGCTTCTGCAACTTCGGCAGCGAGTTCAGCGGCGGCTTGGCGGCCACCGGGATGTTGGCGAGCTGGGTCGGGTATTCCGGGATGACCGACGCGAGCTGGGCCAGGGTGGCATTGCGCTCATGCATCATCCGCAGCACTTGCAGGGCACTGAGAATGCCGTCACCGGTAGTCGCATGATCGGCGAAGATCAGATGCCCGGAGTTTTCGCCGCCGAACGAATACCCATGCTTGCGGATGCACTCGATCACATTGCGATCACCCACGGCGGTGGTCTCTAACCGGATGCCGTGTTGGGCCATGGCTTCCTTGAGCCCCAGATTGCTCATCACGGTGGTCACCAAGGTGTTATGCCGCAATTTCCCGTGCTCCTTGAGGCTGATGGCACACTGCGCCAGAATCCGGTCGCCGCTCACCACCTGCCCGTTGGAATCGGTGAAAATGACCCGGTCGGCATCGCCATCGAAGGAAATCCCGAGATCGGCGTTATGGCGGCGCACCAACTCGCCGGCGGTCTCCGGGTGCAGTGCCCCGCAACTGTCGTTGATGTTGAGCCCGTCGGGCTGGCAACCCGCCGTGATCACCTCCGCCCCCAGTTCCTTGAAAATAAGCGGCGCAATGAAATAGGCGGCCCCATGCCCGCAATCGACCACCACCTTGAGCCCGTGCAGCGGGACATTGTCGGCGGTCTGCTTGCAATACTCGATGTAGCGACCGCGGGCGTCCTCAATCCGGTGCGCCTTGCCGATCTGCCGCGCCGGCAAGGGCTCGGCTTCGGGCTCCTGACCCAGAATATGCCGCTCGATCGCCGCCTCCAATTCATCCGACAGCTTGTAGCCATCCGGCCCGAAAATCTTCATGCCGTTGTCCTCGTACGGGTTGTGCGAGGCGGTGAGCATGATGCCGGCGGCAGCGCCCATGGATTTCGTCAAATGGGCCACTGCGGGGGTGGGCATCGGGCCCACCATGAAGACATCCATGCCCATCGACACCAGGCCGCTGGTCAGCGCCGTTTCCAGCATGTAGCCGGAAATCCGCGTGTCCTTCCCCACCAACACCCGGTTGCGGCTCGCCCCGGATGAGCGCAAGACCCGCGCCACCGCCTTGCCCATCAGCAGGGCGACCTCGGCGGTTATCGGAAATTCATTGGCGCGACCGCGAATGCCGTCGGTGCCAAACAGTTTTGTTTTCATGGGGTGAGGGGATTGGGCGATTGATGGTTCCATCATTGCCGACCAATCAACGGCGAATTCTGGAGTTTGCTGGATGGAGCGCCTGCGCTGGACGGCGCTCCCGTCTGCTGGAGCGGGTGGCCGCAACCGGGGCCGGAAACATACACAGACAACGAATTTCCTAAAGACGGGAGAGGCGTGCCATGCCTCACCCGGCGGGTCAAGGCCAAATGTTCGGCCAAAGGTTCGATTCGACGTATTCCCGCCTTGCCGCCACCCGCCTTGCCGCCACCCGCATAGACCCCACTTGACACCACCACCCCCGTTGCGGCAGGGTGCAGGCGTGCCCTGCAACCTCGCTCCGGATGCCGCCAGCTCCGCCCGCTGGCCGGCGGCAGCCGCTCTCGCTCCGGCCTGAATGCTCATGACACCCGGACACTCCATCCGCCACTGCCGCTTCACCGCCATCGATTTTGAATCGGCTGGTGCCACCCGCGGAAAAACCGACAGCCCGGTCCAGGTCGGCCTCGCCTCATGGTCCCCCGCCGCCGGCCACACCCGCCCCTTTGTTTCCTTCCTGCACACCGACCAACCCATCCTCTGGTCCGCCCACAAAGTCCACGGCATCACCCCGGCGGATCTAACCGAAGCACCGCCGCTCCTGGCCCTCTGGCCCGAGATCAAGTCCCGGCTGGCAGGTGCCATCGTCGTCGCCCATGGCAAGGGCACCGAGAAACGGTTCCTCCGCGCCTTCCCCGGTCACGGCTTCGGCCCGTGGATCGACACGCTGCTGCTGGCCCGCGCCGCTTGGCCCGAGCTTCCCGCGCACTCCCTCGGCACTCTTTGCCAAACCCACAACCTCACCCCTGCCGTCCAGGCCCTCGTCGCCGGGCGTTGCTGGCACGACGCGCTCTTCGACGCCGTGGCCTCGCTGGTGCTGCTCGCCCATCTCATCGCCACCCATGCCCTGCTGGACCGCCCGCTCGATACCCTCCTCCACCCCGACACCTCGCGCTGGCACCGCCGCCAACGCTAATCACCCGCGCAAGAATAACCATCGAATTGTAGCGGCGGTCTGTGACCGCCGATGGCCGATGCATCGCACATCTCTTTGGCATCGACGCTCATAGAGCGCCGCTACAAGGCGTGCCTGCGCAAGCATTGTAGCGGCGGTCTGTGACCGCCGATGCGAAAGCACAAGCGCCTTGGCTCTTCTCATGGCATCGATTTATCCCGCAGGGGAAAAGTAGTCACAGACCGCCGCTACATGGCACCTCATGAGCATGCGACAGTTGTTATTGCGCGGGCGCTAAGGTGCGCTTCGAGGTGCGGAGTATCGAGCAGATGCGGAAAATAACCCCGCCGAATCTTCGACTTGGACATTGGATGTTGGATGTTGGATATTCAATGCTGTCTTCCCGACCCGTGACGTTCCGAGCGGTGGTGCACAGTTTCTGCTCCTGGCGGAAAATGAGTTGGC
>JAPLUI010000423.1:10473-10826 GCA_026397725.1 Verrucomicrobiota bacterium
GGCAGCAGGGCCGGTGCGGGGTCATGTCTTGCTCTTACTTGATCATTGAATGTTGGAAGTTGAATGTTGAATGTTGAAATCCTCGGCGTGCCTCATGAAAACCCCGCCGCTCTAACGGTTAGACAAAGCGGGGTGGCGGGCTGCGCCCTTCCCACCGCACTCCAGACTTTGGCTCGCGCCTGGGCAGGTGAGAGTATGGAGTGCGGTGGGAAGCGCAGCGCCGCACCGCTGTGGCTAAGTCCCGGCGCTTGCTGCGGCCCAAACATCCTCCGGGTCGTCACCAGGATTCGGCGCTCCCGTTCTCAGCATCAGAACCCGGTGGGCGGGTGTGGCACCGTGAGTAACGTGGGCGC
>JAPLUI010000375.1 GCA_026397725.1 Verrucomicrobiota bacterium
CGCCGGCCGCCTGGACGAGGCGCTCAAGCTGCTGGAGGATCTGCTGCCGCTCTTCCGCAAGGTGCTCGGTCCGGAGCACCCCGATACGCTCGCGGCGATGGGCAACCTAGCGGTTTGCTTCGCCAACGCAGGCCGCCGGGACGAGGCGATCAAACTGCTGCAAAAGGTGCTGCCGCTCAGCCGCCAAGTGCTCGGTCCGGACAGTGAACTCCAGGTCAAGCTCCACCGGCAACTCACCCAGTTGGCGGAGGAACAATGCAAAGGGCCAGTGGAGGAAGATGCGATTGCTCGCTACTATGCCGGGAACAAGGAATCATTCCGTGAGACATCGGTGCATCTGTACACGATCACGTTTCAGCTTGAGACCACCGAGGAAGCTCGCGTGGAGCAGCGGAAGAGCGTGGAAGCTTTGCGCGATGAGATTGCAAACGGCAAGCCCTTCGCGGAGGTGGCGAAAGAGCGTTCGGAGGATCCTTACGCGTCCGACGGCGGCGACAATATGACGGTGAAACGAAGGGATCGCACCGAGCCGCTCGATAGCGCGATCTTTGCCCTGAAACCCGGAGTTCCCGCCATTCACGACGACGGCAGGTTTCTCAGGATCCTGAAGGCGGAGGATCGCGTGGAGGGAGAGATCGCGCCGCTGGCGGAAGTGCGGGAGGACATCGTGGCGATCCTGCAACAGCAGCAGCGCGACGACTTGCTTCAGCAGTGGCAGGAAAAGGCGCGGGTGAAGGTGGATGCGTGGGAAAAGGAGCACCAGCGCACCGGCGGCCCCGAGCGAGCGGCGGGTGAGAAAATGACTCCCAAAACTCAAGGGGAAGAGGAGTGACCAATGAGAAACGCCGCCACTCCCAGTCCGCTCGTGCTCCGCTGGATCCGCTGCCAGACCGGACGGATGAACTCCCGCCAAAACGGATCCTGAGACATCATGAAAACCTGGAAACGCCGCCTTGCCATTCTCCTCGGCATCCTTGCCACACTCTACGGTTCCCTTGCAGTCACTTACCTAACATTATCATCATGACCGACCTACCTAACATTATCATGACCGACAAACCAACATACGACAGGTGGGTCGGAGCCCTACTCGGATTCTTTCTCACCGGCTCCGCGCACTACTTGTCCGGCAGGCGCCGTGCCGGACTCCTGTGGTTCTTCGGTATTCTGACAATGACCGTGATGGCATTGGCACTCCTGTTAATCTCCGGCACGGTTTCATACATGATCAGCCTGGCCATGCTGCTCGGCGGCGGCATCCTGTGGTTGCTGATGCTCAAGCAATCCTACACGCCGGTTCGGCGCATTGGTTTTTTCGGGGGAATCGGGGTCATCGCCCTCGGCCTCGTGCTCACCCAAGCCGTGGTCTTCGTAATCCTCCAGGTTGTGCTGCCTTTAAGAATGGATTCCGTCTCAATGCAGCCAACAGTGATCGGACCCAGCGTGAATGAAATACCGGCGGACTCTTCCGACGGGCCTGGGTTCTTCCAGCGGCTCTTCACCGGTAAACGGTTCTGGGACATCAAGGTGCGGAATAGCGGCTTTATTTCTGATCGGCTGGCAGGCACGGCAGCAACTTACCGAGTCGGTTCCAGGGCCTACGAACTCCCCTTCCCTGCCCGCCCTCTGCAAAAGCCCGGTCAACACATCGCTTCAGGCGAAACGCTCTGGTCTGGCGTCGCGACGAGTGGAGATTCGTTGCTGGTTGACCGATTATCCTATCGCTTCGGCAACCCGAAACGCGGCGACCTGCTGGTTTTCAAAACCGATGGCATCATCCATATCCCGGGATCCGAGACATGGATCAAGCGCATCGCCGGTCTGCCCGGCGAGCGCATCCGAATCGAGCCACCCTACCTGATCGTCGATGACAAGAAACTCACGACGCCCGCGATCTTCCAGGCCATTGCCAGCATGACTGACGGCCATGCCGGGTTTATGCTCGCCATGCCATCAGCCCGGTTGGGTGCCCGGTTGGCAAAGCCCACCGACGAAGTGCTGCTGGGCAAGGACGAGTATTTCGTGCTTGGCGACAACACCGGGAACAGTCTGGACAGCCGCTACTTCGGGCCGGTGCCGAGGAAGAGCATCATCGGCAAGGTTGCCAGGACCTACTGGCCATTCACCAGGTTCAATGCCTTGAATGAAAAGTGACACCCCCATTTCCCGCTCAGTGCATGAACGCACAAACCCAACAGCCAGGTTACGCGAATCCGACGCGAGCCGTCTCCCGAGTAACCTGGCCATGGTCGGACCGATGGCAACCCCTTTTCTCCCGCTCTCCGAACCTCTCTTTAGCCCCTCATGCACACCAACCCCGAAAAGCAATTCCCTAGCAGCCAAATGATACTAACACTCACATCACCCCCAAACGCCCTATGAAACCTTCCCCAACCTCTGCCATTGCAGACCCCGGCCGTGGCACGCCGTTTCCCGGCGCGCGCCCGGCGCTGCTGCTACTGCTGTTTATCAATTTGTTCAATTACACCGACCGCTACGTACTGTCGGCGGTGGTGCCGCAGGTGAAGGAGGCGTTCTTTGGCAAGGACGGCGCCAGCACCGACGAATCGCTCAACGCCATGCTCGGCTGGTGCCAGAGCCATTTGGGTTTCAAGCCGGAAAATGCGGTGGTCGGCGTGCTCTCGATGGCGTTCATGGTGGTCTACATGTTAGGCGCGCCGGTGTTTGGCAAGCTGGCTGAGCGGCATTCGCGTTGGATGCTCATCGGGGCCGGCGTGATCTTGTGGAGCCTGGCCAGCGGTGGCTCGGGCCTGGCCACGGGATTTTTCATGCTGCTGGCGACGCGATGTTTCATCGGTATCGGTGAAGCGGCCTACGGACCGGTCGCCCCCACGGTGATCGCGGATTTCTATCCGGTCAAGGTCCGCAGCCAAGTTCTTACCTGACTGAGCACCCCACGATCGACCGCTATGAGGAGACCGTGGAACGGATCGCCGAGGATTTTTATTCGCGCATCATGCCCCGGACCGGCCCGCGGCGTGCCATTGCCCGGCTCCACTCTCCCCTTGATGTCCGATCCTGCCTTGATGAAGCCGGTGGCAAACTCCGTAACGCGGTAAACAGTCTCACCCGCGAAATGGAGGCCACCGTGCAGGCAGGAATCAATGCAATCAATCTCTCAAACGACGCCCCCGGCGCCACTCTCGTCCACGAGGCGCCATGACTCCTTCTCCTCACTACAAAGGGACGTAAAGATAATTGTTACGCCGCCCGCCACACCTTCTAGCGAGAAAATCACCTGGAAACCCGAAACTCAAACCGTCAGCTACCGTTCCAAACCCCACCACCACACCAAACGCAACTTCGAGATCTTCAAGACCTGATTTCCTTGCGGCTTTCGTTGACCACATTCCGCCCAAATCCAAGCACCCCGTCCGCTACTACAGCGTCTATTCCAACCGGTCATCGACATCCCGCCGCCACCAAAGCAGCCGTTCGACCTCGAGACCTTCGCGCCGATCATCCCGCCGGAACGCGCGATCTGTAGCGGCGGTCTGCGACCGTCGCTGATTTCCCGGCGACAGAGACGCGAAAGAACCGCCGCGGTTTAGCATCTCATTGGCATCGATCTGTAGCGGCGGTCTGTGACCGCCGCTGATTTCCCGGCGACAGCGCCGCGAAAGAACCGCCGCGGTTTGGCATCTCATTGGCATCGACGCTCACAGAGCGCCGCTACAAGGCACAGCTCACCGACGCAAGGCGTTTCATTCGTATCGATCTATAGCGTCGGTCTGCGACCGTCGCAGACTCCACCGGACCCCTGGGACCAATCCGCCGGTTCCCTCCACGACTGGAACCAATCCCCGCGGCCCGATCCCAAACTCAGGGAGCTTGATTTGAGCGACCGTCGCATGCAGGTGCCCTGCTGCGACTGGCACCCGGCGAGCCTGTCCCGGAGAAATTTTCGCGCCTGCGCCGATTTTCCTCGACAAGGGGAGGGAAAACCGTAATTCCGGCTCGGCTTTGGAAAGATCATCCCATGACCCACACCACACCACCGTTTGGCCGGACAAACCGCTCCGCTCACCTCGCCAAGGCGGCGGAATGCGCCTCCCCGCCCCCTCCTTTCCCCGCAACCCGTTTTCTCCCGCTCTCCGAACCTCTCTTTAGCCCCTCGTGCATACCGACCCCGAAAAGCAATTCCCTAGCAGCACGGTGACCCACCCGCCCGCCAACTGCAAAATCCTCGTGAAGGTGAAAGCGCAATGAGGCGGGCCGAAGGGATGGTGGATCGCGGATCGTGGCTGCGTGCCTCCGGCCGCAGGCCGTGGCTGCGTGCCTCTGGCCGCAGCGCCATTGGAGCGCAGTTGCAGGATCCCGGATTTCGGAGCGCCCGGCGAATTGGCGTTAGATCCCTGGCGGCGGGACGCCGCCAGCACGGCCTGCCGCGGGACGCGGCAGCCACGTCTCTCTCTTCCCTTAACCTCAGCCGTCCAACTTTGAACTTCCTCCGCGACTTCCAAACAAGCAACAACCCTCACCCATAAACCATCGACACCACCCAATGACCCCGATCCGCCGATCCACCGTGACAAGCGGGCGCGTTTTCCAAAAAGTGGCACGCGCTTTGACCGGTGTCGCGTTGGTGGTTGGCGGGGACTTCACGGGCTTGGCTCAAGAGCCATCCCAATGGATGATGCCTGTTCCGGCTGACGCCGGGTGCAAACAACCTGTTGGTTGCTCCAAGGCGAACCAGTTCTTATTGCGGCGGGCGGCGGGGATCGATATGGAGTTGTCGCCGTCAGGAGGCTATCCCCAGGGGGAGGATGTGATCGATGTGCTGCATTATGAATTGAGATTCAACCGCATCGACTTTACCAACCATGCGGTCGAAGCGGAAGCCATCCTGACCATCCGGGCCGTTGAACGGCTGGATACCGAAGTGGTTCTCGATTTCGGCGGATTCACCCTGTCGTCCGTCGCGGTGAACGATGTCGCCACCACCTACACCCGCGCGGGTGTTAGCTCCGCGAAGCTGCACGTGGCGCTGACCGCGCCGGTGGCGGCGGACGACACGGTGAAAGTCGCGGTGGCCTACTCCGGCGTCTCGGCGATGACCGATCAACTCGGATTGATTTTCAACGCGGGCACGGACGGCCGGAAGTACGTCTGCACGATGGCGGAGCCGAATGGCGCCCACCGGTGGTTTCCGTGTAACGACCGCCCCGACGACAAGGCCACCCTCGATCTGTACGCCACCGTTGAAAACGGCCGGCTGGTGGCAAGCAATGGCGGACTGTTAGGTGAGACGGTCGAGGCCGGCAAGCGAACCTTTCACTGGCGTGAACTCCACCCGATCTCGACCTATCTGATTGTGATGAATGCGGGCGATTTCAGCCGGGTGGACGTCGGCGGCGGGGTGGTGCCCATTGCCGGTTGGTTTGTCCCTACCAGCGTCGTTGCGGGCACCTCCGGCCTGAACCTGCTGCCGGGGCAACTGACGGCGCTGGTGGACCTGTTCGGGCCTTACCCGTTTGACAAGTACGGGCACGCGGAGTTCCCCAACTTCGATTTCGGAGGAATGGAACATCAGAGCCTGACCTCGCTCCATCCATCCTATCTGAACAACCGGTCGATCATCGCGCATGAACTCGGCCACATGTGGTGGGGCGATCTCGTCGGGCCTGCAACCTGGGACGATGTATGGCTGAACGAAGGATTCGCAACCTACGGCGAAAGTCTGGAACTGAAGGGGCGGAACCGGGATGCCATCGGGAGCACGCTGTCCAGTTCGATTGACTGGTCGCGCCCCTTGAATCAACCGGACTACAGCAACCTCTTCAGCAGGGACCTGGTTTACAACCGGGGGGCATGGACCTTGCACCATTTGCGCAGTTATCTGGGCGAGGAGAAATTCTGGCCGGCCCTCCTCCATTACCGCCAACAACACGCGTTCTCCAGCGCGACGACCGAGGATCTCAGGCACGCCTTCGAGGCATCCGGCGGCGTCGCGTTGGACTCGTGGTTCAACCGCTTTGTCTATAGCGCCGGACAACCCACGATTGCCCTCTATTATTCCGCGGAAAAACGGACGGGGCTGGGCAGCCGCGTCCTGATTCGCTACAAACGCACCGACGGTTTCGCCTGTGCCGAGGTCGTCTTCATCAAGCTGAACTTCAGCGGTGGCCAGAGCCGTGTCGTGCGTTGCCCGTGGCTGACCCCGGGGACTTTTGCCGCGATTTATGATGACCGTGTCGTGACGTCCATTACGGTTGATCCGTTCCGCGACTACCGCGGCCTCATCACCACCAGCGGCACGTTGACCGCAACGACCGCCGACGGCGACACCATGCCCGATGGATGGGAACTTTCCGCGCTCGGCACGACCGCTTACGCCGACAATGCCGATCCCGATGGCGATGGTTTTACCAATGCCGAGGAATACGTGGCCGACACCAATCCGGCGGATGCCACGAGCGTGCCGCGAATTGCCGCCATGCGACTGAGCCAAGATCAGTCCGGCACGTACGTGCAACTGAGCTACGAAGCGTCGGCCTTCGCCTACTACACACTCCAGCACACGGCTCATCTCGAAGACCAACCGGTGGTGTGGTCAGTCGTCATGCCGAAAGAGCGCGGCACCGGCGGAACCAAGACCTGGACCCAAGCGCCGGACCCCGACGAGCCGCAGGCATTCTACCGCCTGATGATCGAGAAACAGTAGCAAGCCATATCGTGCCTCCAATCGTCAAGGGGTCGTCCCGGTTGGCTCCCGCGGAACACCGTCATTGGCCGGGTAACACGAGCCTTCCACCTTGAGAAAGAACAGGAACACCGGCGCGAGGATGATTCCAGGGATGCTCATCACGCTTTCACCCAGGCTGAGCGCGATCAACGTCAGCCATGTATATGGGGTCAGGAAAATAGTTGTGCTGGTGGAGGACGGCCCCGCGGCGCGGACGATGGCCACCTACATTGATCTCAACCCGGTGCGGGCCGGGATGGTGGAGGACCCGGTTGAGTATCGGTGGAGCAGTTTCGGCGAGGCGATGGGCGGGGGCACGAAAGGCAACGGCAAGAAGAGGCGAGCGGGTTTGGTACGGGCATTGATGGCGCACAAGGGCTACGCGGCGGATGCCCGGCATTGGGCCGGCAAGGTGTCGAAGGACTACCGGATGATGTTGTTAGCCGAGGGCGAGGAACGGTTGAGGGAAGTGCGCGGTGCCGGGGGCGGCATCGAGGTGAAGGTGGTCAGCAAGGAGAAGGGGATTGGGTGAGGTGTCGCGGGATAGCGAGCGGGTCCATTTGCGGGCGATGTCCGGGCCGAGCAACTTTCGGGTGGTGTTCGCGGGGGGAACGAACTACACTTTTCGCCAGGGGGGCTCCATGGTGGGCTTCCTGAGTGGTTACGAATCTGCGGGTATCGTCTCCGGTGCCGCCGTTCTGCTCAGGAGGATTGCCGCCACTCCTCGTCTCGATTATCCCATAGCTCATTATTATGAAAACTGGAATTTCCCGTATGGCCGCAAGCGCGGTGATGGCGATGTGGTTCGCCGTTCCCGGCTTGGCACTGGCCTATTCACCGATGCCGGATCTCACCGCAGCGGGTGCCATCGCCGCGTTGAAAATCGACTCGAACAGTTCTCCGGTCTATAGCGAGTCATACAATCTCGGGCCGACCGGGTTGCGCGGCTGGATATACATCGATCGCAACAACACGGGCCAAGAGGGGCTGATCACGGCGCAGAGCCGGCAGATTTTGGTCAAGGTGGCGAGTGCGCCGGGCAATGCCGTGCTGGCGGTCGATGACGTGATTCTCGGCGCGATGGCGGCGAGCAGCGGTACCGTGCCACTCTTTGCCAGTGATTGTCGCAAGGCCTTCGGCGTGGTGATCGGGGAGGCCGAGAAGACGGGTGCCGGCACCCTGAGAGTCAAACGCTGGCGTGCCGGCACCACCACCGATGTGAGCATTCCCATCACCATCATGGGCGAGTACTCGGCCACGGCACCTTACAATTGCCCGAAATCCGCGCTGATTCTGACCAATGCCATCACCAAACTCAACCAAGAGACCCTGTCCGGCGATTGGACTGGAGCGGCCAGCGGCCTGGCCTTGCTGGCTGCCGTGAAGCCGGGGGATGCGAATTACACCGCAGTGCAGGCCAAGGTGCAGACCTTCGCACGCTCGCTGGCTCCCGCGAGTCTGCACCTCACCGGTTGTGACACCTGGGGCTGGGGATACATCGGCACGTTTCTTGGCGAGTACTTTTTGCGCACGGTCGCGGATGGCAGCCCCGACACCACCGTGCTCCACGGAATCAATGAATACACCGTGGGCCTGGCCAAAGGTCAGAGCAAATATGGCACCTTCGGCCATGGCGGTGCGGAACAGCAAGCCGATGGCAGTTTGCACGGCTCGATCTCCTGGTACGGCCCGGTCAACTCCGCAGGCTTGATCGCCAATCTCGCCATCGTCATCGGCAAAAAAGCCTTGGTGGCAGGCGGTATCACGCCGGACCCGGAAATCGATCCGGCCATTGAGCGGGGGGCCAAGTTCTTCGCATACTTTGTCAACAAAGGAGGCATCCCCTACGGCGAACATGAACCGTGGTCGGGCGGCCACGCGTCTAACGGCAAGGACGCGATGGCGGCGGTGTTTTTCGGCCTGCAGGACAACAGACCGGTGGAAACGGAGTATTTCACGCGAATGTCCACCGCCGGTTGGGTCGGTCGCGAATACGGCCATACCGGCCAGGGCTTCAGCTATTTTTGGGCCGCCCTGGGGGCCGCCATGGGCGGCGACGCGGCGGCCGCCGCCCACCTCAATCAGGTGCGCTGGCACCTCGACCTGGAGCGCCGCACGGACGGCTCGTTCGTCTATGATGGCGGCGAGCAATACGGCGGCAGCTCCACCTCCACCTACCTCGGCTCCAGCAGCTACTCCGGCTTGAGCCCTAACGCCTGCTATGTGCTCACCTATGCCCTGCCGCTGAAGCGGCTCCACATCACCGGCCGCAACGCCAACCCCGCCAACACGCTCGATGCGGCCAAGGTGGCCAACGCGATTGCCGCCGCCACCTACGAGCGGGATTGCACCGGCTACCCGGTGGCCACCTTGATGACGGCCTTGAGCGAGTATGATCCGGTGCTGCGCCACGATGCGGCCGCCGAGCTGGGCAAGTCCTCGCGCGTCTTGACCACAACCGAAGTGAACACCCTGATCGCCCTGATCACCAATGGCACGCTGAGCCCCGATGCGAATGTGCGGCAGGGAGCTTGCGAAACGCTGGGCATTCGCAAGACCACCGGAGCCTTGACCGCCTTGAGCCAGCGGCTTTCCGATACGGACCAGTGGGTCCGCGGCAAAGCCTCCAATGCCCTGCGCAACTTTGGCTCGGCGGCCAGTGGGCAAATCACCCCGATGCTCACGGCCTTCGCCGCCAACGCCACCGACCCGAACGTGATCGTGTGGGATGACCCCATCCAGATTGCCAATGGCTACCTGGCCGACACCCTGTTCCAGGCGCTGGCGTCTAACACCAACGCGCTGAGCGGTTCTGCCAGAACCAACTTGCTCTATCCGGCGCTGCGGGCCGGCTTGAAACAACCCGACGGAATGGCCCGGATGTATCTGGGTGACTTCATCCAAAACCGCCTGACCTTGGCGGACGTCCAGGCGGTGGCGCCGAGCATCGTTGACGCCGCCGCGGAGCGCTCGCCGGCGGACCGGATGTTCAGTGACGTCATCCGCTACGCCGCGCTGAGCACCCTCGGGAAGTATAAGATCGAAGAGGGCATCCCCTTGTGCCTGGAGGTCAAGGAGCAAACCTGGCATGGCGATGATTGGCTGCCCTTTGAACTCCTGACCACCACCTATCGCGGAGCCGCCAAAGACGCGCTGCCCACGCTCTACAAGTGGCAGGCCTATGTGCCCCAGTTTGCCGCCGACGGCTCCATTGGAGGCTGTTGTCCGGAACGACTCAACAGCATCACGACCAAGATCGCGTCCACCATTGCAGCCATCGAAAACGACGCCGCCCCACCCACGCTGACCTATTTCAAAAGCATGACTGCAAGCGCCAGCCCGCCGGTGGTCACCCTGCCAACCACCAGCACCGTCCTCACCCCGGTCTTGTCGGACCTGGACGCCGGGACGCCTAACTTTGTCTGGAGCAAGGTGAGCGGCGCGGGTGCCGTGTCATTCAATCCGCCCGGCCTCTCCGCCAATGCCACCTGCACCGCCACGTTTGACACCCCTGGAACCTATGTCTTGCGCGTGACGGCCGTGGATCGCTCCATCCTCGATTACAACACCTGGATTACCTATTCCCTCGGCTATGCCGACTTCATGACCTATAACGAGATCCTTGGCGCGCTCAGCAAAAATGTGACCGTAACCGTCAGTCCGGATCCCAATCGCGCGCCGGTTCCCCAGAACCAGAGTCTGACCACCCCGCTCAACACGGACGTGTCCATCACCCTGGCCGCGACCGATCCCAATGGCGATCCGATGACATATGCCGTCGTGACCCCACCGGCGCATGGCACGCTCGCGGGAACGGCGCCGGACCTGCTTTACACGCCCGCGACCGCTTACACGGGTCCGGATGGTTTCACCTTCAAGGCCAATGACGGCAAGGTGGATTCTGCGGCGGCCACGATTGCCATTGAGGTGGGAGCGACCGGCAACCGCAGACCGACGGCACAGAATCAGTTTGTGACGAGCGTCGAAGACACCGCCAAAGGGCTCATCCTGACCGGTACCGATCCTGACAGTGACCCGCTGATTTATGAGATCGTTCATTGGCCGGCCCATGGCACCTTGACCGGAACCCCGCCGAATCTCACCTATCAGCCGACGGCCAATTATCCGGCGGGCAATGCCAACGGGTCGGACAGCTTCACGTTCACCGTGCGCGATGCCGCGCTAACCAGCGCGGTGGCGACGGTCAGCATCACGGTGACGCCGGTCAATGATGCGCCGCAGGCCCTGGCGCAAAGCGTGAGCGTGTCTGCCAACTCGACCAACCTCATGACTCTAACCGGTCTGGATCCGGAAGGTTATGCGCTGTCATACACGGTCGCGACCAATCCCGGCCACGGCACCCTAACCGGCACCGCGCCGAATCTGACCTATCAGCCAACGACGAATTACCGCGGTTTGGACAGCTTTACGTTCCGGGTGACCGATAGCGAAGGGGTGGTCTCGTCTGCCGCCACGGTCAGCATCACCATCATCAACGATCCGCCGGTGGCCAACCCGCAGTTTGTCGAGCTGCAGCCTAACACCAGCACGGCCGTCACCCTGACCGGCAGCGACAGTGCCAACGATCCGCTGACCTACACGGTGCTCACCCAGCCCGCGCACGGCGACCTGACTGGCACGGCGCCGAATCTCACCTACACGCCGGCACCCGGCTATACCGGCGCCGACAGTTTCACGTTCAAGGCCAATGACGGGGTGAACGATTCCCCCGCTGCCACCGTGACTCTCAACATCGTGCAGTGGCTGACGTGGACCAACCTCGCGTCCGGCACCTGGTCAACCGGCACCAAATGGAGCGGCGGCGGCGCTCCCGCCGCTGGCGGCAGCAGCACCGGCTTGCTCGTTTTCAACACGAGCACCTACTCGGGCACCAGTTCCAACGACCTGGCCGGCACCTTCCAACTCAATCGGCTCAACCTCGGCAGCGTCCTGCCGGCTTTGACTATCAGCGGCAACGCCCTCTCGTTCACCATGAACAGCGCCACCCTGCCACAGGTGAATCTGAACAGCGCCAACGCCGTCACCCTGTCTAACAATCTAACGATCACCGCCGGCATCGGCATCGGTGGCACCGGCGCGGGCACGCTGACTCTCTCCGGCATCATCTCCGGAGCGGGCAGCCTGACCAAGACGACCAGCGGCGGCCTCACGCTTTCCGGCGTGAACACCTTCAGCGGCGGCACCACGGTGAGCAGTGGCACCCTTACCCTCGCCAACAGGAATGGTCTTGGCACCGGGCCAGCCACGCTGGCCGCCGGGACCACCTTCCAACAGGCAAACTTCGAGGGCAACGATGTGACCGGGGCCTTACCCAATGCTTTCGTTCTGAGCGGCAGTGGCAATGTGATCATGAACATCCCCTTCGGAGGCGGCAAGGACATCTGGCTGAGTCAAGCGGTCACGGGCACCGGCGGGATGACGGTTCAAGGCGGCGGCAGGTCCCTGACCCTGACCGCCGCCAACTCCTTCGGTGGGGGCATCATCCTCAGAAACTATGATAACAGGGTGCAAATTTCCAATGCGAGCGCGCTGGGCACGGGGACATTCCGCTCCGAACGCACCACGGCCAATTCCGGACAGCTTATATCTAACGCCAATCTGGCATCATCCTCCGGCGTGACCAACGCGTTCGATATCGCCGCGGGGGCCTATCTCAATATCCTGGCCGACGGATCGAACCACCTGTTGCTCTCCGGCCCGATCTCCAGCGCGGGAGGCCCCGGCAACCTCTACAAATCCGGCACGGCCACCTTGACCCTTTCCGGCGCGAACACCTACACCGGCAAGACCACCGTCAGTGCCGGCATCCTCGCCTGCTCCAGCGCGACCTCGCTGGGCGGCGGCGCCCTGGACCTCGCCTCCGGCGCCACGCTCCAGTTGAATTTCCCCGGCACCCGCCGGGTCTCTTCCCTGACTCTGGGTGGTACCGTGCAGACCAACCTCGGCACCTACGGCTCCAGCAGCTCCGGGGCGACGTATCAAAGCAGCTTCTTTTCCGGCACTGGCACGGTGACGGTGGGCCCCGCGTTTGCATTCACGAGCACGGCGCTGGTCCTAACCGGCGGCAGCACACCGACCGGCCTGGGCACCCCTCTAACCTTCACCGCCACGGTGACTGGCAGCACGCCGGCCGGCAACGTGACATTCCATGCCGATGCGACGCTGATGGGCACCAGCGCCCTGAACGGATTGTCCCAAGCCAGCTTCACCACTAACAGCCTTGCGCTAGGCTCATACGCCATCACCGCTCGTTATGCGGGCGACCCGGCCAACGATCCCAGCACCTCCGCGGTTCTGCCCATCCGGATTGTGGTGCCTCCGGCACCGCCGACCAACCTGGTCGCCACGCCGGGCAGTAACACGGTCGGCCTGACGTGGAACGCCTCCAGCGGCGCAAGCGGCTACAATGTGAAACGTGCGACCGTGACCGGTGGTCCCTATACCACGCTCGGAACTGCCAGCGGGACCAGTTATAGCGATGGGACGGCCAGCAATGGCACGACCTACTATTATGTGGTTGCCGCCACCAATGGCGCGGGTGAAAGCACCAACTCCGGCCAGGCCAGCGCCACGCCGATGCCTGCTTCACCCTCCACGACGACCCTGGCGTCGTCCCTCGGTGCCACAGGTGCTTATGGTGCGGCAGTGACCTTTACCGCCACGGTGACGGTGACCGGAGGGCCGGCGACCGGGACGGTGACTTTCAAGGACGGAGCCACAGTGTTAGGCACTGCAACGCTGAGTTCGGGCCAAGCCAGCCATGCCACCAGCACCTTCACTGTAGGCAGCCATTCGATCACTGCAACTTACAACGGTAACCCCGCTTTTGTGGCCAGCACCAGCAGCGCGTTTGGCTACACGACGAGTCCCAAGGCGGTGACCATCACCGGGGTGACGGCGAGCAACAAACCTTATGACGGCTCCACCACCGCCACTCTAACAGCCGGCTCCGTCATAGGCGTCATCAGCGGTGATACCGTGACCGTGGTTGCCGGCACCGGCACCTTCGCCAGCGCGGCTGAAGGAACCTGGGCCGTAACGGCCACCGGCTATGCACTTGGCGGCACCCACGCTGGGAGTTATGTGTTATCGGCCCAACCGACCGTGCCCGCCGCCACCATCACCAGCGTGACGGGCATTATTTTCGCGACCACCACCCTTAATACCGCAACCACCGCCACCGGGGCGGAGATTCTCAACACCGGCACCCTGATTGCAGCCAACCACGTCGGCAATGGCGGCCAAACCACCATCACACTCGCCAACGGTTTGACGTTTGGCACCTCGATCACCCATTTGATCAATCCCAACGGGGGCAATCAGGAGATCCTCCCGGTCGAAAGCCGCACCACCGGGTGGGGCCACAACGCCGGGGACAGCGGCATCGCGACCATCACCAATCCCGCTTTCAGCAATCTGATCAACTCTAGGTGGTGGGTTGCCTACACCGATTCCAGATCCGATATGGCCATCACCGGCCTGGTGATCGGCAACACCTACCGCTTGCAACTCATCTCGGTAGCTCCCAATTCCGGCACGGTAGCCGTGGAAGGAAGCCCGGAATATACCTGGTCCGGCAACAATACCATGCTCACCGTAACCTGGGTCGCCGCTGACACCACGTTGAACATGCAGTACTCCAGAAAACAACAAGCATCGCCGGGGGGCCAGGGTGGCGAGGTAAGCTTCAACGGTTACGCCCTGCACAACATCTCGCCAGCCTCCACGCTCAAAGACATCACCAGTTTCACTTTCCCAACCTACGGGGCCGCCACGATTGCCGGCAGCAGCATCACCCTGGCAGTGCCGACTGGCACGCCGGTGTCCGCGATGGCTCCCACCTACACGGTTTCCCCTAACGCCACCGGCGCGCCCGTCTCGGGCACCAGCAGGAATTTCACCACTCCACAGACCTACACCATCACCGCCCAGGATCTCTCGACCAAAATCTTTACCGTCACGGTGGTGCCACTGGTCCAACCGGCCAACCTGGTTGCCACGCCGGGCAACAACTCGGTCGGCCTGACGTGGAATGCCTCCAGCGGCGCATCCGGCTACAAGGTGAAACGTGCCACGATTAGCGGCGGTCCTTATACCACGCTCGGAACTCCCGGCGTCACCAGTTATAGCGATACTGCGGCGACCAATGGCACAACCTACTATTATGTGGTGTCCGCCACCAGTGGGGCTTTGGAAAGCGCGAACTCGTCCCAAGTCAGCGCCATTCCATCCGCGCTGTCATCCACGACGACCCTGGCGTCATCCCTCGGCGGCACGGGGGCTTATGGTGCGGTGACCTTTACCGCCACGGTGACGGCAGGGGCGAGCGGGACGGTGACGTTCAGGGACGGGACCACGGTGCTAGGCAGCGGCACGCTGGCTGCGGGCCGGGCGACCTACGTCACCAGCACGCTCGCCATGGGCGGCCATTCGATCACCGCCACTTATGAGGGAGACCCCATTTATGCGCCCAGTACCTCCGCCGCTTTCAGTTATGCGGTGAGCGCCAAAACCGTGACCATCACCGGAGTGACGGCCGGTGACAAGGTCTATGATGGCAACCCAACCGCCGTGCTAAGCGGCGGCACGGTGTTCGGCGTCATCAACGGCGATACGGTGACCGTGGTCGCGGGCAGCGGCAGCTTCGCCAGCGCGAGGGTGGGCACCTGGGCGGTAACAGCCACCGGATGTTCGCTCGGCGGCACCCATGCGGGGAACTATGTGCTGGCGACCCAACCCACCGTGGCCAACGCCACCATTACGGCACGGCCACTCCAGTTGGCGGGCACCCGCACCTACGACGGGACCACCACGGCAACGGCGGATGTGGTGTCGATCACTAACAACCTCGACGGCGCGAGTCTCTCACTAACCGGCAGCACCAATCTGGCCGGCAAGGAGGTCGGGGCGCAGGCGATCTTGCCCGGTTACGCAACGCCGGTCCGCGTGAGGTATGCCAGCGGCAGTTCCGGGACTTCCAGCACCTCATTCACGGTGACCATGAGTGCGGCTCCCGCCAGCGGCAACACCCTGATCGCGGTGATCTCGACGCGCGGCAGTACGGCCGACCGGGTTAGCGGTATCAGCTCAGTCGGCGCCACTTGGGCACGGGTCGCGCAGTCAACCAACACCAGCGGCAGCACGACCGAAATCTGGTCCGCGCCCATCGGTTCCGGTGCGGGTGCCACCGTGACCATTGCCATCGCCGCAGGACGCTGCGCGGCAGTCGTGGTCGAATATAGCGGGATTTTGCCTGCCAGCCCGGTGGATCAGACGGCGGCTTCGCCCGGCGGCAACAGCACCTCCCCGCTAACCGGCACCACGTCAGCCACAACTCAGGCGAACGAAGTGTGGATCGGAGCAATCGGCTACCGTAGCAGCACCCCTACGTTAGGCACAATCCTCAACTCCTTTACCTCGGTGGCCAGCGCCCAGTCGACCAGCATCACTGCTGGCAACAACGCCAAGGTATACGCACTCGAGTCGATTGTCACTGCAACCGGAAGCGCCGGTTCCGGTGGCACCCTCAGCCCTGCGGCAATATGGTCCGGCGCGATCGCTACCTTCAAGGCGGCAAGCGTCTCAACCCTCGCGCTCACCGGCCCGGCAGCGGGCAACTACACGCTGGCCGGTGCCACCGGTGAAGTGCTGGTCACGGCCAAGGCGCTGACGCTGACGGGGACGACCGTCACTAACAAGACCTACGACGGGCTGAGCGCCGCTACCCTAACAGGCGGCACGCTGCGGGTCGCGGAAGCGGCCGGAACGGGATCCCCCCTTGACGGCGTGCCCTACAGCGGCGACGCGCTGGTGCTGGCCTTAAGCGGCACCTTCGACACCATAGACGCGGGCACCGGCAAAGCGGTGACCTCGGCCGCGACCCTATCCGGAGCGCAGGCGGGCAATTATTCGCTCACCCAGCCCGCCGGGCTGACGGGAACCATCACGCCCGCGGCACTGAGCGTCACGGCCGACAACCAGAGCAAGACGTATGGCCAGACCTTGACATTCGGCAGCGGTGGCTCGCAATTCACCAGCAGTGAACTCCAAAATGGCGAAATGATCGGGTCGGTGACCCTGGCCTGCGACGGCGGTGGCGCGGCGGCGGTGGTGGCGTCCTACCCGATCACGCCCGATGCTGCCACCGGCGGGACCTTCGCCGCAGGCAACTACACCATCAGTTATCTGCCGGGCACACTCACGGTCAACCCGGCGGATCAGACGATCACCTTTGAAACTCTGGCGGCCATGACCTGCGGCGAGGCACCGTTCGATCTAACGGCCACGGCCAGCTCGGGTCTGCCGGTGAGTTATGTCAGTTCCGATCCCACGGTGGCCAGCGTGGCGGGCAACACCGTGACCCTCTTGAAGGCAGGCAGCATCACGATCACTGCCAGCCAGCCGGGTGATGGCAATTACACTGCGGCGACCCCGGTGGGACAGTCGCTCACGGTCCACCCGGCAAACCCGGGTGCCTTCGCCACCTGGGCGAGCGATCCCGCGCAGGGGCTCACCGCCGGAGTCAACAACGGGCCTTTGGATGACCCCGACCATGATGGCATTTCCAATCTGCTAGAGTTTGCGCTGGGCGGTGAGCCGATGGTTTCCTCGCAGGCGATCCAGCCCAAGCTGACGCACGCTGCCAGTGGCTGGGTGTTCGAATACGAGCGCAGCGACCTGTCGCTGGCCCCGGCCACGATCCAGGTGGTGGAATACGGCAGCGATCTCACTGGCTGGAGCGCGGTGACGATTCCTGAGGCCACCTACGACAATGTGAGCATCACTCCCGGCACCTTCTCCGATCATGTGAAAGTCATTATCCCGAACTCCGTAACCAAGCGTTTCGTCCGCCTCAAGGTCACGCAATAAGGAGCGCCGACATCGCCCATGCGATCTCCGCTCCGGTTCCTGTCCGCCAAGCCAATGGCAAGCGAATGTGGAAGCGCATGGCATGCCGACAGACCGCGGACTGCGGCAGCCCGCTCTGACAACTATCCGCTTTATTTGTACTCCTGTTGCCGTGCCACGGTTCTGTGACGAGTCATGGCACGGACGCGCTTTGAGAAAATTCCGATGTTACTATTCAGCACCAAAATCGCGATGATTTGGCAGATGCGAAGTCTGCGGAGGGGACATGTGGCCGCTTGTGTCGATTATTGGCATTGCGCCTTTGACCAGATTCCTGATCACATCCATGACATTGACGGCTTGCTTC
>JAPLUI010000420.1 GCA_026397725.1 Verrucomicrobiota bacterium
TGCCACACCCGCCCACCGGGTTCTGATGCTGAGAACGGGAACGCCGAATCCTGGTGACGACCCGGAAGATGTTTGGGCCGCAGCGAGCGCCGGGATTTAGCCACAGCGGTGTGGCGCTGCGCTTCCCACCGCACTCCATACTCTCACCTGCCCGGGCGCGAGCCAAAGTCCGGAGTGCGGTGGGAAGGGCGCAGCCCGCTACACTCCTAGCCAAGCCAAGGCATTCGAGCCTGCCCTCTTACCGCAACACCGCAATGCCCCATGCCACGGCGCGAGCCCTCTTCGCTGAAGACCAGGGACGCGCCGGGCACGGACACTTCAAGTGGAAGCCGCCACTACTTGTCGCAGGCCTTGAGACCGCGGGTGGCGGCGTCCTTGACCGGCTTGGCGGGCGAGCTTGCCAGAAGCTTCTCGTAGGTGATTTTGGCGGCGGGTTTGTTGCCTGCGGCCACCAGGTTTTCCGCGCACTCCAACGAGGCGTCGGCGATGGCGGCGCTGGTCCCGGCACTCGGCTTGGCGGTGACGAGGGCCTTGGCCGCATCCATCGAGCCGAGGCCTCCCAGGGCATGGGCGGCCGCCGCAGCGACGGCCGCGTCACTGTCAGCGAGCAGGGCTTGCAGCGCGGGGAGTGCGGTGGCTTCGCCGCGGACACCCAGCGACGAGAGGATGCCGATCTTGAGCTTGGCGGAGACCTTCGGGAGCGCCTCGCGCATGGCTTGGCCGGCTTCCGGCGCGGGGATGCGTTCCAACGCGTAACGGGCCATGTGGGAGAGTTTTTCATCCGCCAGCATCGCCGCCAGCGCCGGCACCGAGGCGGCCGTGCCGATGGTCTTGAGCACGCGACACACCGCGTCCTTGGCGGCGCGGGGCACCTCGGTCTTGAGCACCGCGATGAGGCGGGTTTCCAGCTCCTTGCGGGCCGCCGCATCGCTGTGGGTCGAGATGATCGCATCGTCAATAGGTTTGAGGACATTGGGATCCACGCCCCAATCATAGGTCTTCAATGCTTCAACGGCTTTGTCTAACTGTTCTGACATAATAGGTGGTCTTTCCTGGTGGAGATTTGGTTATATGCAATGGTGGGTTGGCGAATCACAGTTGCCATGGTTCGCGGCGGGCCCGATCAATGAAACGGTTGGCCTCTTCGTCGCCGGTGAATTGTTGTTTCGCCGCATCCCACTTCAGCGAGCGGCCCAGGGTGTAGGAAATGATCGCGAGGTGGCCGACGGTCACGGTATTGACGGCGAGTTCAATGTCGCGGAACGGCTTGCCGCGGGTCTTGATGCACTCGAGGAAGTCGGCAGTGATACCGCCCTTGGCCGCGTATTCGGGGACCTTCTTGGCCTCGCGCTTCTCACCGGGAGTGCCATCGACTTGGTGCTGCCCCTTGCCCGGCTTGTTGAGAGTCAGCTCGATTCCGTTGGGATACTTGAAGGAAAGCCATTTCTTGTCGCCCTCCACGGTTAGGATCACGTCAGTCGGTTGCAGTTCCCGCACGTCCACCGCGAAGGTGGCGCCACCGATGTGGTGGGCGCCCCAGTCGGTCATGTTGCCGCCGGAATAATCGGAATAGGACCGCCAACTGCCACCCTCGCAAGAGAAGTTGCCGTCGCAGCGACTGCGATTGTAGGGTGCCCAGGGTGCCGGCCCGAGCCACATTTCCCAGTCCATGTCGGCGGGGCAATTCTCGGCCGGCAAGTTGCACGGCTTGGACATCGTCCCCATCTCGACATTGATCGCCTTGATCGGGCCCAGCTCGCCGCTCCAACATTTGCGGACCATGTCGCGGTAGTCCTCCAGGACGCGCTGGCTGCCGCCGGAAACCACGCGGCCGTAACGGCGGGCGGCCTCGACGACCAACCTGCCCTCGCGCAAGGTGCGGGTTTCCGGCTTCTGGCAAAAGACGTCCTTGCCGGCGCGGCAGGCCTCGACGATCTGGATGCCATGCCAGTGGTCCGGGGTGGCGATGTGGACGGCGTCGATGTCCTCGCGGGCCAGCAACTCGCGGAAATCAACGTAGGCTTTGCAGTCCTTGTTGCCGTTTTTCCCGTCAACCTGGTTCTTGCGCTCGTTGCAGACGTTGCCGCGCACTTCGCAGACGGCGACATACTGCACCAGCGGGTTGTTGAGGAAATTGCTCAGGTCGCCGCTGCCCATGTTGCCGAGACCGATGCCGCCCATGACGATGCGGTTGCTGGGAGCGGGCTTGTCGCCTTGGCCACGAGCCGAAGCGGGGATGATGGTGGGAAATCCGAGCGCGACGGTCGTCAAACCGGTCGCTTTCAGGAAATCGCGGCGTGTTGCTTTCGTTTGATGGTTGGTTTGCATGATCGGAGGTGTCAACGATGGAGAACCCGGTCCTCTTTCAGCATCATCGCAGAAAGTTGATAATTTCCAACCATGCCCGACGGTGCCAAGATGATCCCTAACACGTGACCGCATGAAATTCCGCTTTGCCAGCACCATGATCCATTCCAACCATCCGCGCGGACTCTATCCGCCATGCTGCACCGCACTGTGGGAACGTTGCTCCCATTACGGCATGCGGGCGTTGCTGCCGCTCTTCATGGTCGCGCCCCTTGCCATTGGCGGCCTCGGTTACGACAACCGCCGCACCGGCATGAGTTTCCTCCCCCTCGCCAGTTCAGTTCCCGCTTGAAATTCCGCCGAACCCAGCGACACTGTCGGCCATCAGCCCTGCTGCGCACGCGGCCCGATTTCGCCCAATCCCTGTACCAACGCTTCGACCGCGAGGGCATTCCGCTCCTGCTCGCCGGGGGATGGGCGGTGTCCTTTCACGGTTACAGCCGCTACACTCGTGATGTCGATTGGATTGGTTGGACCTGCGAATGTTGCTGAAAAAGAATCCGCAGGTGATTCCGGCAGAGCGGCTCCGCGAACTGTGTGAACACTACGCCAGTGCGGAGATTTTCCAATCCATTGGACCCGAGCCATGAAGCCACTTGAACTTGAATTCCCCGATTTTTCCGGTCATCCGCCGGCCCCGAGACTGACCTTCGAGCAATACCAACGCTGGGTCTGTGAGGAGATTGTCCCGGAACTCGCCCGCCGGGGTGAAATGACTCCCGAGGCAGTGTTGGCGGATTTCATGCGCAACGAAGGACGCCAAACCGAGGAATGGCCTGACTTCGGGTGGCGCGGTCACGGTTGAGCGTGGGAGGCAAGAGGATCGCAGATCGGTGATAGTGGATCGTGAATGGAAGAAGATGAGCCGCACTCTTCATCTGGAAAAAAGTGTGGGCCAGCAGGCGGATGGTCCGTCGGCGGGTTGCCGCCACGGCTGAGGTGTCTCTATAGCGAAGCGGTGGTGGGAATGGCATGAAGAAGGCAGCGGTGGACGCGGAGTTGATCCAGCTTGAACGGAGCCGCGAGGTGGCGATGAGCAAGATGCTGCGGTGCCGGGTGCGGTATTTCTCGGATGGGGCGGTGCTCGGGAACCGGGAGTTTGTGGATGAGGTGTTCAAGCAGTGCCGAAGTCGATTCGGGCCCAAGCGCCAGAGCGGGGCGAGGAAACTGCGGGGAAGTGCCACTGCGGCAGCAGGGGGGTTATTGAGTGTTAGGGATTTGCGGATGGGGATTGGGCGAAAGCTGAAAAGCTGAAATGATCCTGCGCGGCAACTTCCGCAAGCGTCGCGTCCTCCTCCACCTCCCGTTCAAAACGGCGACCGACACCTTGCCCGAATCATTCCGTGCCCGCCTCAACCTACCCGATGGCCGCCTCGCCGCCGTCGCCGCCGCCGCCGCCGCCGAGAAATTTCAGGCGATTCGCAGATTGTTCTCGCCAAAGCGGTTTGAAGAGCTATTTTCGCCCTCGGGAGGATTTCCCATGAATTCGCCTACCATGCCCAATTTCTGCCATGATCCCGCCGGACCACTGCCTTGGAAGGCTCCGTTGCCGCGTTTTTTCCGCCGTTCCAGCCCCTGTTCCCCGCTCTGCGAGCCCCGCTTTCGCGCTCTCATGCACGCCACCCGGGAAAGCAATTTCTTAGCCGGAATTTTTCGCCTTGCAGGGTCAGGACGATCCTCATAAGAGATACACAGCCATGGGGAAATTTTCCCTTCCCCATGGGTCCATAGCCATGAAACCAGCGCCTGCTTCCTCACTCCCGATCCCCGATCCGCGCCTTGGCTTTCTCAGGCACGGGCACCCCGCCAGCGAATTTCTAGCAAGCATCTCCCTGCTCTTGCTATTGGCTTCACAGTCTCCGGCGCAATTGAATCCGGGACCGGCGGCGATGCACGGCCCATACAGCCAAAAGGATGTCGGTTCGGCGGTTCAGACATGGGTGCGCTCGGTGACGGCAGACGCGCGTCCCGACGCTGTGGTGGAGCGGCTGGAACCCTACCAGGTTGATGGAGAGACAGTTGCCTTCATCGCCTACCTGCAGGACGGCGGGTTCTGCTTGGCCGGCGCCAACGATCTGCTTCTGCCAGTTTACCTTTACAGTCCACATGGAAGCTACAATCCCAAGAATCCGGCATATCAGTACATCCTGGGGGAGATGGACTCGCGCCTCAAGGCAATGCGCAAAAGCCTGGCGGAACAAGACCAACAGCGGCAACCGTCGCTGGATGCGCTGAGAGAGAGAGCGGCTTATTGGCAGACGCTGATCGCCGGTCAGATGCCTGCACCCGCGACGGTCCTGAAAGCCCCGCCCCCGGGACCGGCCTCGATGGTGCTCCCGCTGACTTCCCATTGGCATCAGGGATCACCCTATAACGATCAGACCCCGGAACTGACCCCCGGTACGGATAATCATACTGTGGTCGGTTGTGTCGCCACCGCCATGGCCCAGATCATGTACTATTGGAAATGGCCTGTCACGGGTGTCGGATCAGGCAGCATTCCTTACGATTACCGCTGGCGAACCACCTGGAGCTGGGAACCATTGACCAGTGATCCCGGCATTCCAAACACCGCCACCTGGACCAACCGCCTTCAATACAACACTTCAAATCATCAACTGTTGATGAATGGCTATTGGGATGGGGAAATATACTATTGGGCGCAAGGGATCAACACCAGTCCGGCCTATCTCACCGCATTGGCGAAGCTCTGGGACAGGATGACCCATGCCACCACCACGGCTTATGCCGATTTTGGCGCCACCACCTATGACTGGAGCATTCTGGCAGATCGACATGCCGATCCGCCGGATGCCGGCGCCCAGGAAGCCGCCAAGGTGAGTTCCCACGCCGGGATTGCGGTGAATATGAGTTATGGAACCGGCACTTCCTACTCGAATGGAGGCCATGCGTTAGCGGCGTACAAAGACCACTTCCGTTACGATCCGGATGCGCAAAATGACCACACGGACCCCTATACGATGATTGCCGAAATCCAGTGGTTGCGTCCGATGCAAATGCATGGCACCGATGCCCGGGGAGGGCACAGTTGGGTCGCTTATGGGTACAGCCAGGCGAGCAGCCAATTCATGATGAATTGGGGATGGGACGATGGCTCTGATGATTGGTATACCTGGGACCAATGGTTTGGCACTGACCAATGGCATACCTCCCGCATTGCGCCGGTAAACGTCAAATTCGTAGGCGCGGACGCCACTGGCGACGGTTCGCCCAACACGCCTTATCAGAACCTCGATGCAGCCCTGGCTGCGGTGCCTGATGGCTCAACTCTGATCTTCAAGGCCAACAGCCAGAACACCTTCTCAACCAGCCCCCTGATTATCAACCGTCCGATGACGCTCAAGGGATACAATGTAACCATCAGCAAATAACGAACTGGCAAGCTTGGCGCTCGTCGGGTTTAGTGCTTGTTGGCAGGAGTTTGACGCAACATTTCCTTGCTTTATGCTCAGCGTCGATACGGCTCGTGACGGCCGACGAGGGCCTGTGGAGGCCGCCGCAGATTCCCGCCCTGGCGTCAGAGCTGGAGGCGCTGGGCTTCACGGGCGACGCCAGCGCGTTCGCCGATCTAACGGGGCACCCGATGGGCGCCATCGTCTCGCTGGGCGGCGGCAGCGCCTCGTTCGTTTCCCCCGACGGGCTGACCGCGACGAACCATCACTGCGTCCATGGATCCCTGCAGTACAATTCGAAGCCCGAACGGAGCCTGATGGAGCAGGGCTTCCTCGCGAAAACGCGCTCCGACGAGCTGGAACGGCCGCGGCTCGCGCGTCTTCGTGACGGTTTCGGTTAGGGATGTGACCGATGACATCGTGGGCAAGCTCGGCCCGAAGCCGTCTGATCGCGTGCGTTTCGACGCGGTCGGGAAGCGCGTGAAGGATCTGACGGCGGCCTGTGAGAAGGGTGGCCTGCGCTGTACGATCTCGAGCTTCTTCGAGGGAAAGAAGTGGTTCAAGATCAACCAGATGGAGATCCAGGATGTGCGGCTCGTCTATGCCCCTGCCGCAGGAATCAACTTCTTTTCCTCCGCAACTTCTTTCCCCGCTCTGCGAGCCCGCTTTCGCTCTCTCATGCGTGCCACCCAGGAAAGCAATTGCTTGGCAGGAAAATGATTATTGTCCTTGACTTGACTCGGGGGGGGGATGGCAAAGAATGCGGATCTGCTCAGCAGGTCACCATGAAACAACGCATCATCACCTCCGTCGGACTGGCCATTCTGGCCGGCATCACCCTCCTCACCCCGGCCTTCGGGGCGGTGAACATCAACTGGGCCTACGTCGGCGATGTCGGCAATGCGGCGGACACTGCTGACGGCGATTCAGGCACAGCGGGTATCCAGCGTTACGGCGCAGTGGGGTATGCCTACAAGATCGCACAGAACGAGACCACCATCAGCCAATATTGCGAGTTCCTCAACGCGGCGGCTAAGTCGGACCCCTACGCGCTCTACAACCCGCGCATGTCGAGCACTGGCGGCTACTCCTTCATCGCGGGGATCAACCGCAGCGGCAGTTCCGGCAGCTACTCGTATGCGGCGGTGGCTGGCAGCGGGAACAAGCCGATCACCTTTGTGAGTTGGTTTGATGCGGCACGGTTCTGCAACTGGCTGCACAACGGCCAGGGCAACGGCGACACCGAGACCGGTGCCTACACGCTCAACGGGGCGACTTCGGGAGCCATCCTCAGGGAGGCGGCGGCCAAGGTCTGGATTCCCAGCGAGAACGAGTGGTATAAGGCGGCGTATTACGATCCGACCAAGGGCGGCAGCAACTATTGGTTGTATCCGACGCAGAGCGACGCGCTGGCCGGCAACTCGGCCGGGGTAGCCCACTCGGCAAATTATTTCGATGGCGATTACGTCGGCTATCCAGGCGCGGCCTTGACGAATGTCGGAGCCTACGGCGCGAATTCAGCGAGCCACTATGGCACCAACGATCAAGGCGGAAACGTGTTTGAGTGGAATGACGCCGTTAGGGGCCCGTCGCGCGGGCTGCGCGGGGGCTCTTGGGTCGGCGAAGGCCTCAGCCTGGCCTCCTCGATCCGCGGCGGCCTCACCCCGTCGGACGAGAACACCTACTACGGCTTCCGCGTTGCCAGTGTCCCTGAACCAAGTGGCGTGATCCTGACGATACTCGCCGGCGGAGTGTTGGTGACTCGCCGGAAACGCTGATGGGTTCCTTCGATTCCTGATTCCTGTGGTCTGTTGAATGGGCGCAGGATTTGGGTCACGCCACCGCCTCTCGCAGCACTTCGGGATGGCGGAGGGCGATGGCGATCAACCTGCGTGCCGCGCCGGAGGGCTCGCGCTTGCGCTGTTCCCAACTGCGGAGGGTGCTGAGCCCCACTCCGAGCAAATCGGCGAAGGCCTCTTGGGTTAGATTCAGGGTCTGGCGGACCTTGGCGACCTCGCTCTTGGCGGCCCACGCCTTGGCGGACTTGCGGCGCTGGACCTCCGGGTTCACCCTCACGCGGGAGCATGTCCCGTCGGCCCGCTTTTCGACGCGGAACACCCTGGCGGGCACGCGTTCGCCACGCTCCAGCGCTTCTTTCCTGGCCTTGAGACTGGCGGCGGCAGGGGGGCGGGCGTCGGCCTTGGTGATGGAGACTGTGGCTTTCATGGTGTCTATGATGGATTTGACGGTTGTGGCGAAAGCATTCGGCGAAAGCATTTGACGGCGGCGTCAAATGGGCGACTGTTGCGGAACCTATGAGAAACCAAATGCCGCGTGCAACCCGATTCATCCTTCCCGCAGCGTTGCTCGCGATGGCGAGCGTCGCCAATGCAGCCAACAACCAGATCCTCGCCTGGAACAACCTCGGCATGCACTGCATGGACAGTGACTACTCGGTGTTTTCCATTTTGCCGCCGTACAACACCATCGAGGCCCAGCTCATCGTCAACGGCAAACTGGTCAAGACCGGCACCGGTTACACCGTGACCTATCAGGCCGTCGCCGATGCCACCGGCTCGTTCAATTCCACCGCCATGGGCAAGGGCAATTTCTACACTTATGCCAAGGCGCTGTTCGGTCCCACGCTCGCGCCGGAGGGCGGTTTGGCCGGGTGGTCGATGCCGGGGCCCACCAACAACCCCCAGAACATGCTCTTTGAGCCGCTGAATCAGCCGGCGGCCGGTGTCTTCACCCCGGTCAATTGGTGGCGTGCCGAAGGTATTCCGATTTCACCCTACGATGATGCGCACGCCAAGAACCCGTACCCGCTGATGCGCGTCATCGCCCGCAATGGCGGGGGCACGGTCATCGCCACCAACGACATCGTGCTGCCGGTTTCCGATGAAATGGACTGCCGCGCCTGCCATGCCTCCGGCACCCAGGACGGTGCCGAGCCCGCCGCCGGCTGGGTTTGGAACGGGCTGCCGGAGCGGGATTTCCGGCTCAACATCCTGCGCCTCCACGACGAACACCAGTTCGCCCGGCACTCCGCGCTCTACACCGCCGCGCTCGCCGACCGCGGCTTCAATCCCCAAGGGCTTTACCGCAGCGTGGTGGCCGACCACAAACCCGTGCTCTGCGCCGCCTGTCATGCCTCCGAGGCGCTGGGTACACCTAGCTTCGGCACGATTCCGCAACTGACCACCTCGGTGCATGCCTATCATGCGCACGTCGAGGATCCCGTTTTGCACACCACGCTTGATGATTCCGCCAATCGCGCCGCGTGCTATCGGTGCCATCCCGGCTCGACCACCAAATGCCTGCGTGGCGCGATGGGCGGGGCGATCGCCACCGATGGGTCGATGGAAATGCAATGCCAGAGTTGTCATGGCAATATGAGTGCGGTCGGGGCGAGCACTCGGGTCGGTTGGTTCATGGAGCCGACCTGTCAGAATTGCCACACCGGCACGGCCACCCACAACAACGGCCTGATTCGCTACACCTCGGCCTTTGACACGAATGGCCTGCCGCGGGTGCCGGTGGACACGACCTTTGCCACCACGCCCAACACCCCGGCGAGCGGCCTTGATTTGTATCGGTTTTCGGTTGGCCACGGTGGTCTGCAATGTTCGGCCTGCCATGGTTCGACGCACGCGGAGTTTCCCAGCACGCACGCCAATGACAACCGGCGCAACGTCGCGCTCCAGGGCCACGCCGGCACCATGATCGAATGCGCGTCCTGCCACGTCAGCGTGCCGGCCAGCACGGCGGCCAACGTGCGGGCCGGGCCGCATGGCATGCATCCGATCAGCCAGGACTGGGTGGACAACCACCACGACCTCGTGCGTTACCCCGAGACCACCGCGCAATGCCAGGACTGTCACGGCGTGAGCTACCATGGCACGGTGCTTTCGCGGGCGCAACAAGACCGCTCCTGGAGTGCCTACGGCACCACCATCAGCTTTCCCCGGGGTGCCCAAATCGGCTGTTACAATTGCCACTCGGGACCTGACGAGGGGAATCAGAACCCCAGCATCGCCCCCACCGCAGGCAATGTGGCCGCCAGCACCGCCAACCACCAGTCCGTGACGATCACCCTGCCGGCCACCGGAGTCGGCCTGACCCTGCGGATCATCTCCCAGCCCGCCAACGGCTCCGTCGGTTTGGTTGGAAAGGAGGCCACCTACTTCCCGAATCCGGGCTTTGTCGGCACCGACACGTTCACCTTCGCCGCATTCGATGGCGCGAAAAACTCCAACCTCGGCACTGTCACCGTGACTGTTGGACAAGGACCGTATTCCATTGCGGCCAGCGCCCAGATTCCGCCCACCTATCCGGCAGGCTGGCCCACGGCGTTTGCCGTGGTGCCGACCTTGACCAATACCGTCGCCGTGCCATCCTTCGATTGGGATTTCGGCGACGGCACGGCGCATGGCACCAGCCAGTTTCCGAGTCACACCTACGCAGCGCCGGGCACCTACCACTGGTCGGCGGTGGCCACTGCGGACGGTGCCACCACCACGGTCAGCGGCACCATCGTGATCGGTGACCCGGTGGTGCTCGGCATCAGTCAGACGGGAACTTCGGTCACCCTGTCCTGGCCACGCACTCTGGCAGACACCCTGTTGGAAACCAGCGCCGACCTCGGCGCCACCTCACCGTGGCAGTGGGTTCCCGATGCACCCGGGGTCATCGGGAATTCGCTCAACGTGACGCTGCCCGCGTCCGGCCAACAGTTTTTCCGCGTGGACCGTCCATGGTGAGCCATGGCTCGACACCGCCGTCCCACTTGGTGCAGAGTCGCCCGCGTGACGCAGTCATCCGGCACTCACATGACCCGGCAACAACTGCTGTTCCCCGCTCTGCGAGCCCCGCTTTCGCTCTCTCATGCGTGCCACCCAGGAAAGCAATTTCTTAGCAGGCGGCGAGGGCCGGTGCGGCGTGATCGTGAGCGACTGGATGACCGACGGTTCCTGCGTCTGGCGATTCGGCGTCCGAATGAGCGTGGCTCAGGCCATTTCTCCCACGACGGCTCGGAGCAGGGTGCGGCCACCGGCTATCGCTACGACCAACTGAAGCGGCCGGGCGAACTGGGCGAACTCGCCTGGCGCATGCTCGAACCTATCCTGCCGGAAAATGTCAGATGGCCGGAAGAGACGAACCCCAAGGATCGCACAAACTTGGTCTCCGATTGGATCGGAAAAATCGCGGCCATGAACGACGAGGAACTCGCGTGGGATTACCTGCACGCGTCGAGAAACCCGGAATCCTACGGCATTGGGAATATCCACACATTTCTCCGCGCCCTCGCTTATCTAACGGAACATGGCGGGCCGGAGACGCTGGCAAAAGTCAGGGAAGTGTTGCTCGATGCCGGCGCGTGGGATGATTTGTCGTTCGGCGAGATGCTGGTCCGGGTCAAGGAATTCCTGAAGCGCTCTCCCGGTGATGCCTCGTTTGCCGACAAGTTGCGGACGGCGGTGAAGACCGGGTTGGATGCCCATGAGAAGATAGTGGGCAACGCCATGGGCGAGTGGGAGAGGAAACACTTGCCGGAAACCCGCTCCGCATGGGCAAAAATGTTGGAACTCGTCCTCCAGCATCCTGGAAAATTGTTAGATAAATTCACGTCGATCGCGGCGATGGGCAAGGACGAGCGGGGGTACATGCTGCAAGCCATTGAAGCCGGCCTTGCCAAATGGCCGCCCGCCGAGGTCAAGGCAGCGGTTTTCCAAGCCGTGGCTGTCGCCGAAACCCCCGAGGCGAGGCGGGATTTGGTCGGCTTCCTGCTCGATAGATATGAGCCGAAAGGCGACTGGGAGTCGGATCAAGTCCGATACGAGGACGTGCCCCGCTGCCCGCCGACACGACCACACGTGGGGCCATGCTCGCGCTGCTGCGCGACGAGTCGCCGTTTCAAGATGATTCGCTCGCCGGCGGGAAGATCACCGATTGCGGACGCGCATGGAAGGGTTTGCAACTCGGCGAAAAGCTGGTCCGCGAGATCACGGCGGCGGTCCAAGAGGCCGCCGTTGCGGGGAAGTATTTCACCGTCACTGCGTCCATCGCCGGAACGCTTTCCGGTTGTGAGATCCAGGTTGAGGCATCACCCGGCAGAATGACACCGGCGGCATTCCGGGATGCGGGGCTTCCCGGTCTCGCAGACATGCCCACGCCACGGGCAGTCTGCATGCTCAGCATCGGGAGCGGAATCTTTGGATTCCCGCTAGGGTCGCCCCGATTCGGGTTTCCCGTCTGGGAGAATGAGGCGGTGACGAAGGCGTGGCGCAGTCAGCACGCGCATTCCCCGCCCGCGGCGGGTGAACCGGATTACTACTACTCGGAAATCGGGCGCAAGAGGATCCCCGCCAATCCGGAGGCGTTTGAGGAAAAGCTGCGCGAAGGCCTCAAGCTGTCCAATTGGATCAAGACCCGCTCTATGCATACTCATCGACTATTTCAAACCGTTGCTGCATTGCTCCTTGCCGGAACTTCCTTACACGCGCAGACCACCCAGAGCACGTTCGCCTTTGGATCTGAAGACTGGAGCCTCATGTCGCTTCCGCACGCTCCTGAAACAGCAGGCTACACCAATCCCTTTGCTCCCGCTCTCCGAACCTCTCTTTAGCCCCTCGGGCACACCAACCCCGAAAAGCAATTCCTAGCAATCCGACAGTTTTGTCTTGTTGGAACTGCCGCAGTGGGTTAGGTATTCGTCCATGCACCTGCCCACGTCATGCTTTACCTTGGCCCTGTTGCTGTCATGGCCCTTGGCCGCCCGCGAGTGGACCAATCAAGGCGGTCAGAAGATCGAGGCCGATTTCGTTTCGAGCGATGGCGCCACCGTGGTCCTGAAACGGGACGGCAAGGACATCAGTTACGCCATGGCCAAACTCTCCGCTGCGGATCAGGCGTTCATCAAAGAGCAAATGGCCGCCAAACCCGCTCCGGCCAAGGCGGTCACCGGCTGGATCCAGGATTTCGCGATTGCCAAACCGGCATTCGCGGAGGCCAAGCTCTATCTGGCCAACCGCAACGCCAAGGCCGTCTATCAGGCGTTTGCCAAAGGCGAGTTTCCGCCGGAATGGAGCACCAACAAGAAGGACGTCAAAGCCGAGTTCGCCTACGATGCCGCCACCGCCAAAACCATCGTCTATGTCCCGGCCGCCTATGATGGCACCAAGCCGTTCGGTGTCTATCTGCACGTCAGTCCCGGTGACGACGGCGAAAACATGGAGGGCTACGCGCCCGTGATGGACCGGCTCAACCTCATCTACATCAGTCCCAAGGGCACCTCCAACGATCAACCCATGCTCCGCCGGATCAAGCTCGCCATCGACGCCCTCAGTGCGGTGCGGGCGCAATACAAGACCGACCCGAAACGCATCGGCGTCGGCGGCTTCTCCGGTGGTGGTCACATCGGCATGCTCACTCATGCGATGTTTCCCGAGACGTTCATGGGTTCGGTGAGTCACGCCGCGCAAAGCTATCTGCCCAAGCCCGGGAGCTGCGGTCACTTCCCGGGTCTGGAAGCCCGCGATCTGAAATCCGGGGTTCTCAAGGAGCACAAATGGTGTGTCATCTCCGGCGACAAAGACCAGAATTACGCCGCAATCAAAACCACCTCCAAGGACTGGGAAGCCAACCGGATGAATTACAAATTCTTCGACGTCCCGGGCATGGCCCATTCCAATGCCGAGCCCGACCGGCTGGAAGCCGCCCTCAAATGGATCGGCCTGTGACAGGTGCAGCCATGCAATTTCTCCCAAGCGAAGCCATCCACCAGAGCGTCATTGGTAGGGCTTGCGTTTTCGGGCTTTCCGTCGGGGCCGGAATCCGTCCCGGTCCCGCCGCAGGCGCTCGCGAAAAAATCTTTCTCACCTTGAAAGAAACGCTTGCGCCGAACTGTATGGCAGTTACCATACACCGCAACAGACCATTTGCATGCTGCACTTTCAACTCAATGTTCACTCCGGAGTGCCGGTTTATCGGCAGCTCATGGACCAGATCCGCCATTACGTGGCGGCTGGGGCCTTGGCGGCGGGCGACGCCCTGCCGTCGATCCGCGAGTTGGCGCGGGTCTTGGCGGTCAATCCGACGACCATCGTCAAGGCCTACGGCGAACTGGCACACGAGGGGGTGATCGTCATTCGCCACGGGCGAGGCGCGTTCGTGGCGGAAAGCCAGCCCGCCTGGCCGCAAGCCCGGCGGCGCGAACGGCTGCGGGCGCTCGCCTCGCAACTCGCCGTGGAAGCGCGCCAGATGGGCGCTTCCGACCCGGAAGCACTCGATGCCTTGCGGCGTGCCCTTGAGAGTCTCGGCCGATCTAACCACCCACCAACATCCGACTCATGAACGAACCAGCCATCACGGCCAGCGATCTGGCCAAATCCTTTCGCGGCGGCGTGATTGCCGTCAACGGTCTCGATCTAACGGTCCCGCGCGGCGCGGTGTACGGTCTCATCGGCCGCAACGGGGCGGGCAAAACCACCACGCTGCGCATGCTCATGGGCCTGTTGCGGCCGGTGCGGGGCGAGGCGCGGGTGCTCGGCCATGACCTCTGGGGTGCCCCGCGAAGCATCCGCCAGCGCGTCGCCTATGTCTCGCAGGAACAGCAGTTGCCAGCTAACAAATGCACGGCGGAACTCTGTCTCGACCTCTCCCGCCTGCACGAGCGCTGGGACTTCCCTCTCGCCGGCAAGCTGGCCAAACGCTTCGGCATCCGGGTCGAAGCGCCGATGGCAGCCCTGAGCGGCGGCGACCAGCGCAAGGTGGCGGTGCTGCTGGCCTTTGCCGCCCGGCCTGACGTGCTCGTGTTAGACGAACCCGCCGCCGGTCTCGACCCGATCGCGCGACGCCAGTTGATGGAGGAAATCGTGGAGTTTCTCGGCGAGGGCGGCGAGCGCACTGTGCTCTTCAGCACGCACATCATCGAGGATCTCGAACGCGTCGCCGAACACGTCGGCATCATGGATCGCGGGCGCATGGTCATGGCCGGGCGCCTGGAGGAATTGCAGACCGGCATGCGCCGCGTGCAGATCATCTTCAATGGCGCGGCGGTCCCGCAAGGATTCCGCGTGCCGGGTGCCTTGCGCTGCCACGCCGAAGGCCCGGTGCTCACCGCCGTGGTCCGCATCGACAACGAAGTTCAACTCGAGACGCTGCGGGCCATCCCCGGCACGCGGGTCGCCGATTTCCCCCTCGGCCTCCAGGAATTTTTCATCGCATTGCTAGACCGGCCGCTAACCGATCCGGCGCTGCCTCTAGCGGAAACCAACTGAACACCCACCCTGCGACCCATGAACACACCATCCGTGTCCCCTTCCCTATCCGCAGCGCCGTCCGCCTTCACCGAGCGCACGATCCTGCGCCATCTGATCCGCCAGGAGTGGCGGCTGTGCCGCGGCCCGGTGGTCCTCCTGGCCATGATCTGGACCATCGGACTCTGGGTGCTGGTCATCTTTCACCATCCCGCCTGGCTCATCGCCATCGGCCTGCTGCACGTCATCCTCGTCTCCCCCACCCAGGCGGGCCATGACATCAGCGACGGCACCGAGGAATTTTCCTTTGCGCTGCCGCCAGGCCGTTCCCCGCTCTATCTGGCACGCCTGTCCATGGGTTTGGCCTTCCTGATCTCCAACGGTCTGCTAGGCTGGCTGGCGATCACCTGCAATCTCCCCCAGCGCCTGTGGTCGGTGTTTTTCAGCGGGGGACTAACAGAACCTTTCGCGCCCGTGACTAACTGCCACTGGTATGCCATGGCCGTGTTGTTGCCCTGCGCCGCCCACGCCGTCACGTTCGCGGTGGCCGCCAACGCCGGCTCCCGCGCCACGGTGAACGTCTCTTGGCTTGCCGGCATCGCCGCGGCCGTGAGCGTGATGCTGGTGGGCTTGTTCCTGGAAAACCTGCTGTGGCAGGCAGCTAACGGTTTTCTTGCGGGCCCGGCCCTGCTCGTCACCACCGTCCTGGTTCTGCTAGGCGGTCATTTCGCCTATCTCCGCAAGGAAGCCACCGGCAGCGGCGGGGTGGCCGGCAGGGAAAGCAGTTCCGGGATCGGTTGGATTATTGCCGTCATTGTGGGTCTGCTCCTTTGCCTCGCGCTGGGCCTCCTGTTTTTCCGCACGGCGAATGTGGAAACGCGCAGCAACGAGGAAATGCGCCGGCAACACATCCAACCAATTCGGGCAAAGCCCGTGCCGGCTCCCGCAGCCACGCCCGAGCGGGATCAGCCATGAACTTGCCACGCCCTGAAAATCCCCACTCTATCTAACCATCATCATGAATGCCCCCCTCTTAGGAAATTCGATTATCGCGCTGCTCATCCTGATCCTCATCGTCGCCGGCGTGGTTGCCCTCGCATCGCGCCGCGTGCTGGTGACCAGACCCGATCACCTCCATTGGATCGTGCGGATTCTCTGCATCGTGCTGTGCGTCGCGGCCTTGACCGCGACGGGCGTGGGCACTTGGCAGGGAACGAACGAAGACCTCATTGCCTCGCCGGTGAACGTGCTGGTGCCCACCCAAGCCCCGCCGCCACTCGCTCTAACTGGAGATGAGGGCAAATCAAACATCGGCCCTGCCAAGTTCGTCGGCACCGTGCTGTTGGCCAGCAAGCAGCATGACCGGTTCCTTCCCCTGTGCGGCGAAAGCATCAGCTTCGAGTGGCCGCCCAAGTCCACCACCGAGCTGGATTTTCATGGCGAGCACGGCGGTGTCGCTTACACCATCACTTTTGACCTGAGGCAGTTGGACGGATTCCGCAATGGCCGGGAAATGCAGACCCGCCTCTCCTATTCGAGGACCACGCGAGGCGATCATTGGTCGAGCAGCGGTGGTGGCTTGCTCCCCTTGGAGCAGCCGGTCACCGAATCTCTCGGCCACGGAATCAGCTCTCTTCGCCATGCGCCCCTGTCCCTCATCCCGACCGGCGACGGCCAGGAACTCCGCCTTTTCACCCACCTTGCCCGTGCCGACCGGGACGACCCGTTAGAGAAAATCCCGGCCGCCCAATGGTTGGCCAGCCAAGCCGGAAAACTGCCGCAAGAGGAGGCCGCTCGAATCAACTCCTATCCCGGGGTGCGTTTTGACCCCGAGGCCCCACCGGGCATCCGCATGCTGGTGTTTCTCGGCCCCTCGGTGGTCTTGTTATTGCTCGCCGCGATCGCCGGTGCCGCGGTCTTCCGCAGCGGACGGCGTGCGTATGCCTTTGCGGGCATGTTAGCCCTGATGGTGCTCTATGCCGGAGTGCTCGACGCGATGGTCCTGCAGCGCCGCGCGAACCTGGCAAACGACGCCGGGCAGGCAGAGTCCGTTAGGGCGCTGGCACTGAGCGGCATGCTCGATGGCACCTTTTTCCATGGCGGGGCCGCCGTGGCCCGGATTCGCGGGATCGCCGCCGACCCGGCCACCCCGGAGTACTTGCGGCAAGATGCCAGATCGAAAATCGAGCGCTAGAACACCGAGTGTCCGTGGCGGGTGGCGACTCTGGCAGCTCCAGCATTGGGCCACCGTTAGACGAAGACCCAGTGGTCCCACCCGTCCAAGGCCACCGCCAACAGGCGACACTAACGGAATTATTCCCGACTCTAACTGAAGATTGGGGGTGGTGCGGCACCCACTCGAGCCTTCCGCACCACCCCCGCGTTCCCTCTCCTGTCAGGAGAAATTGCCTTGTGAGTCAGCCGTCGAGCTTCACACTTCCTGAGCTGGACCTTGAATTGACAAGGAATTGGCAATGCATCCCGGAACATGACTTGGCACCTTCCGGGCGGTGCCGGGACTTAGCCACAGCGGTGTGGCGCTGCGCTTCCCACCGCACACCATACTCTCACCTGCCCGGGCGCGAGCCAAAGTCTGGAGTGCGGTGGGAAGGGCACCGCCCGCCACCCCGCTGTGGCTAAACCGTTAGAGCTGCGGGGTTCCCATGAGACACGGTCCGTCTCGCGGCGGGCACGCCCCTCCCGAGTAACTTGGCTCCGAGGATACCCGTTAGGGAGCGACGACATTCCTGTCGTCGAGCGGAAGGAACGTCCGTGAACAGAGCCTTCGGCACGCACTCATGGGCCGCCCTTCCGCTACCACCA
>JAPLUI010000495.1 GCA_026397725.1 Verrucomicrobiota bacterium
CCCGCCGCTCGCCGCAGCCGGACCAGCGTCCGGTCCGTCAAGTATAGGAATGGACACGGCGGTGACAATTCTTGGTCTTACTTGATCATTGAATGTTGGAAGTTGAATGTTGAATGTTGAAATCTTCGGCGTGTCTCATGGGAACCCCGCAGCTCTCCCGGTTTAGCCACAGCGGTGTGGCGGGCTGCGCCCTTCCCACCGCACTCCAGACTTTGGCTCGCGCCCGGGCAGGTGAAGGTATGGAGTGCGGTGGGAAGCGCAGCGCCACACCGCTGTGGCTAAGTCCCGGCACCCCCCGGAAGGTGCCAAGTCATGTTCCGGAATTCATCGCCAATTCCTTGTCAATTCAAGGTCCAGCTCAGGAAGTGTGGATATGCAAAGCACCCGGGATCCGGATGATCGTGGACCTGCTTGGCCCCGAGCATCACGTCTATCAGAATGCCAGGACCTGCGAGGGGTGATGCACCCGCCTGAATCAAATTCAACCCTGCGCCCAAATCTGTGGTTGCTCTGAATAACCAATAGGTTCAAACTCCGGTTCTCCGGTTCAGATCATCGTCTCCCCCCACATCCATGAACACCACCCGCAGAGAGTTTCTCCAGAAGTCGGCCTTGGCCATGGCGATGCCCGCCATCATTCCCGCCCGCGCGCTCGGCCGTGACGGCGCGGTGGCGCCGAGCAACCGCATCGTGCTAGGTGCCATTGGCATCGGCCCGCGCGGCCGCCTGGTGCTGGATGCCTTCCTCAAGCAGCCGGACGCGCAGTTCGTGACCGTCTGCGATGTGCAGGCGGCCAACCGGCGCACCGCCAAGATGATGGTTGACCGGAAAAACGGCAACCAGGACTGCGGCACCACGGGGGACCTGCTGGAGGTGTTAGGCCGCGACGACATTGACGCGGTGTTGATTGCCACGGGCGACCGCTGGCATGCCGTGGCCACGATGTTCGCGGCCAAGGCCGGCAAGGACGTCTATTCGGAAAAACCCTGCGCCATGACCATCGCCGAGTGCGCCGAACTCGATGAGACCGTGCGGCGCTACGGCCGCGTGTTCCAGGCCGGCACCCAGCGCCGCAACGTCGCCAATTTCCGCCATGCGGTGGACTTGGCACGCAACGGCAACCTCGGCCGCATCCACACGGTTCACGCCTCGATCTATCATCTTGAGGAGCGCCACGACTGGTTGCCCGCCGAACCCGAGCCCGACCCGCAGGTGGTCGATTGGGACCGCTGGCTGGGGCCGGTGCCGTGGCGGCCGTACAATGGCCAGTACGTGCGCGGCGAATGGCGCTGCCACGCCGACTTCGAGGCGCGGGGACGATTGTTGGACTGGGGCGCGCACACGGTGGACCTGTGCCAATGGGCTCTCGGCACGGACGGCAGCACCCCGGTCGAGTTTGAGCATGACCAGGGAACCATCCACGCGCGCTATGCCAACGGCGTGAAGTTGGTGTTGCGGCTCGGCGGATTCAACAACGAGGGACAATGGCATAACCTCGGCACCTGCCCCGTGCGCTTCGAGGGCGACGCTGGCTGGGTCGAGGTGGGTGACGCTGCCAAGATCCTGGCCGCGCCCGCCTCGTTGCTCGAGGGTTATCAATCCGATAACATGGCGGGAACCGATCCCACGGCGCATGTCCGCGATTTCCTCAACTGTGTGAAATCCCGCGGTACCACGGCCTCCAATTCCGTGGCCACCCGCAGCAGCCACATCGCGTGTCACGCGGCGGCGCTGTCATGGCTGCTGTCCCGCAAACTCTCGTTTGACCCGGCCACCGAGTCGTTTGTCGGTGATGAGGAGGCCAACCGGCTGCGGCGCCGCGCCCGCCGCGCGCCGTGGCATGCGTGAACCCCAACCATTCCCCATTCCCATGCCTACTCCTTTCCCGTCTTCCGCCGATCTCATCGCCGTTTTGGACTCCGACGCCGACCTCCAGAAAAAGGCCTTCGCCTGCCAACAACTCGCGGTGGCCGGTGATCCTGAATCCGTCCCGGCGCTCGCAAAGCTGTTAGCCGATGACCAGCTCGCCGACTACGCGCGATCCGCGTTGGAATGGATCGCGGCACCGGCCGCAGGCGCCGCCTTGTGCCAAGCGCTGGTCAAGCTCGACGGCCGCCGCCTGGCCGGCGTGATCGATTCGTTAGGCGTGCGCCGCGAACTCACGGCGGTGCCCGAACTGTGCCGGTTGGCGGCCGGCGCGGAGGACGACGCGGCTGCGGAGGCGCTCGCCGCACTGGGAAAAATTGCCAACCCCGAGGCCTTGGCCGGGGTGCGTGCCGCGCTGCAAAGCCCGGTGGACGGCCGACGCTTGGCGGCTGGCCATGCGGCGCTGGCGGCGGCGGACGGCCTGCTGAAGCAGGGGGACGCCAAGGCCGCGACAGGCGTGTTAGACGCGGTGGCCACCGCCAAGTTGCCGACCCACGTGACGGCCGCGGCCGCAGCGCTGGCAAGCCAGGCGGCGCGGCGGCGGATCTTTGACGGCAAGTCCTTTGCCGCTTGGGAAGGTGACCTCAAGTGGTTCCGGATCGCCGAGGGAGCTGTGGTCGCGGGCAGCATGACCCAACCCATCCCGCAAAACGAGTTTTTGTGCAGCATCGGCCAATATGGCGACTTTGAACTGCGGCTCAAGGTGCGGTTGGTCAATGGCAAGGGCAACGGCGGCATCCAGTTCCGCAGCATGCGGGTTGCCAACAGCCGCGAAATGGCGGGCTATCAGGCGGACATGGCGGCGGAATACTGGGGCGGACTCTACGACGAGAGCCGCCGCAACACGTTTCTTGGCAAACCGGATCCGGCCGCAGTGGCCAAGGTGCTCAAGCCGGCCGACTGGAACGACTACGTGATCCGCTGCGAGGGACCGCGGGTCCGACTGTGGCTCAACGGCCTGCTGACCGTGGATTTCACCGAGACCGACCCGGCGGTGGCGCCAACCGGGCACCTTGGCCTGCAGATCCACAGCGGCACGCCGTCGGAGGCATGGTATAAGGACATCGAAGTCGAAGAACTGCAAGCACGCCACTGACTCGCCGGTGCGGGAAGCGGTCCTTGCTTGAAAACCAAAGGTAAGCCCGGTGAAACATATCATTCTGATAGGTCAGGCAATGCTTGGTGTTGTTGCCGCCGAAGAGAGCGGTACCGGAAAGAACATCACCATCACCGCCGATACTCCGTGGACTGCCGTGGCCGACGAACCCGAGGCCATACCACGGGCTTTGGCGGACGTGCAACGCGATGGGTACATATGAAAAACAACTTGCAATTCACCATCCGCTCGCGCGGACTCGTCACCTGTCTGGCAGTTCTGGCATCTTGCCAACCGCTGCTGGCCGGCGGGCAAGGACCTTCCTTTGACTTCAACTACCCGACCGACAATGTGTGGGCGGATTCCTCCGTCGCGGACATGTATTTTTTCGCGCCGACGAGTGTCAGCCCGGACCCGGCCATGCCACTTGTGTATTTCACGACCACGTGCCGGTCCACGCATGGCTGTGAAGCGGCGCTCATGTACGCCAATGGTGGCACGGGCGGGTTCGGGGTCTTTGACTGGAGTGTTTACTATGAGGGAGGCGGGGGATGGCAGACCGTGGTGAATTTGGCGCAGCCTGCGGCCGCGCCCTACCTGACCGATCGTCCGGATGAATTTGGCATCACGCGCCAAATGCTCCATGTGCGCAACGGAACCTATTACCTCGGCGTGACCGGCGGCGTGTACAATTTCCTGAACAAAGTCGATTTGTTCAATTTCGTGCGGGGCGACTGGGACGTGTTCTATTCCCGCAACTTCAGCACCACGGATGAGGCCGCAGCTCACAGTTGGAGGGGCTTTAGCGACGCGGGAGGTTGGTGTCCGATGGTGGAAACCTTCGAGACTGACACCGCTCATTACACCTATGTGCCGAATGCCCTCGGTTGTGATCTGGCGCGGTTTTTCTACGACGGCAAGTCCACCTGGCAGACCCCGGACAACACGCACCCCGTCAACATGGCGCCAGTGGGGCAAACCTCGGGAGCTAACTGGCAAACGCTCAATCATGCGCCCAACACCCACTTTGCCGTGTGTATCGGCGGCACCAATCAGGTTGGTGGCGCCTATCCCATGGGTTCCTTGTGTGTGACGACCAACACCAATGCGGCCGGGTTCACACTGAGCCCGTCTAACGGAATGATTTCCCCACACTGGGTGAGCACCCCCGATGGCCAGTGGTGGGACAAGACCGCCGTGGGACTTGCGCCCGGTTATTATCGCATCACCTTCAATCCGGTGGCGGGAGTGTCCACGCCCCCCGAACAAATCCTCCAGCTTACCGCTAACAACGTCTCCACGGTGCAGGGGGTTTATGGAACCAACGTCGCCAACACCCCGGTGGTGGTGTTGACCAACCCGCTGGATCAGCAGACGGTGTGGGGCACTTCAATTTCCGCCGAGGCCCTGGTTGCGGCGGGCACGCCACCCTATACGGTGAGGTTTTACACGAGTGCGGCGGGTGGGGCGTATGTCCCGGCCGGGGTGGCGAGCACTGAGCCATACACGGTGTCGTTAGGCGCGTTGCCGATTGGAACATACCGGATCTATGCGACAGTGACGGATAGCAGCACGCCAGTTTCCGCGACGGCCACCTCCGCGACCAGCACGTTCATGGTCTCCCCCACCATTACCTGGACGAACTCCGCCGCCACCGGCAACTGGTCTAACCCGTTGAGTTGGGATTCCGGCGCAGTGCCTGTCAGCGGTGCCACCGTGATCTTTGGCACGGGCGGCTCCACCAGCGTCGTGGACACCGTGAGCCGCCACGTCAGCTCGATCTTGTTTACCCGCGCGGCCGACTTCGCGCTCAGCGCCAGCGGCGGCGCCGGGCTGACCATCAACAACGGCATCACCGTCAGCAACAACTTCACCAACACCATCAGCGCCCCCGTCACACTTGGAGGAGCCAACACCTGGACCGTCAACGACACCGGCACCCTCCAGGCCAGCGGCACGGTCGGTGGCAATGCCCTACTGACCAAGGCCGGCTCCGGCACGCTCAGTCTGACCGGGAACAACACCTTCACCGGTGGCGTGACCCTCAAGGCCGGCACCCTCTTGCTCGGCAGCGGCAATGCCCTGGGCCCCGGCCCATTGACCATTGACCGCGGCTATATCAACGGCACCAGCGGTAGCCTTGCGATGCCGCATAACAATCCAGTCGTCCTGAACGGAACGTTTACCTGGACTGGCGGCGGTGGTATTAACTGGGACATGGGTACCGGTGCGGTTACGCTCAACACCGACATATTGATTTACGTTGGCAATACTCTAACCATTGGCGGCGTTATCAGCGGCCCCGGCGGGCGCAATGCCTTGGACATTGCCTTCAAGAACATGGTGGGTGCAACGTATGGGGTCCAGGTGCTGGCACCCATCCCCCTGCGTGGCAACCAGACCATCACCGGATCCGGGGCCGCCATCAATGGCGCGATCAGGGACAACGGTCATGGCTATGGCTTGACTGTGGCCGTAGCGGATGTTTGGGGCGGCTGGGGGGGCACGGTCGCCCTCAACGCGGCGAACACCTATAGCGGCGACACCACCGTCAACACCGGCACGCTGGCACTCGGCCACAACCTTGCCCTGCAATACAGCGCGCTCAACACCGCCACGAACATCGCCCGCTTGTCCGTCTCCTCCCCGACCATCGGCGGCCTCAAAGGCAGCACGGCTTTGGCTTCCGTGTTCACTGCAGGCTACGGTTCTGTTAGTGCGCTGACCCTGAATCCGCAAAGCGGCACCTGCACCTACGCGGGTGCCATTGCCAATGGCGCCAGCGGCATGACGCTAACCAAGAGTGGCAATGGGACCCAGGTGCTCAGCGGCCCTATCACATATACCGGCGCGACCAACGTCAACGCGGGCACGCTGGTACTTGATGGTGCCAACACCGGCGGCGGTGGCATCACGGTGAAAGCGGGTGCTCGTCTTGGCGGCAACAGCAGCACCCTCTCCGCCGTCACCGTGCAGTCCGGCGGCAAGTTGCTCGCCAACGTCGCCGACTGGGACGCGGGCACTGGCAGCAATCTAACTGTTACCACCTTGAGTCTGCCCGCCACCTGGACACTCGACGTGACTGCCACCGGTCTCACCGAAACCGACAAGACGTTCAGCTTCCTCACCACCACCGGTGGCATCAACGGATTCACCGCACAAACGGTCAATGGACCCGGCGCGGGCACCTGGCTGGTTCGCAAGAGTTCGTCCGATGCGAAGGTTCTGGAACTCGTGTACACTGCCAGTCACGGCAGCCCGACCACGCTGGAGTTGGCCTCCTCGTTGAACCCTGCGGACACCGGGGAAAGCGTGACCTTCACCGCCACGGTCAAGGCTGGCGGAGTCACCGCGACGGGAGCGACCGGCACCTGCGTGTTCAAGGTGGACGGCACGGTGATGGCGACCGTGCCCATGGCCGGCGGCACGGCCAGCTACAGTCGTAGTTTCACGTTTGGGCCGCACTCCATCGTGGCGACCTACTCGGGTGATGCCGGCTATGCATTCAGCAGCGCCAGCCTCACCCAAATCTGCGGTAATCTGATTGTCCCGACTTACACGACCCGTGGTGACGGCAAGACCGTAGCGACGTTCACCAACGGCAGCGGTCTTTGGGTCATACCGGCAGGCGTTACCCATGTGGAAGTGCTGGTGGTCGGTGGCGGCGGCGGCGCATGGAACAACAATTTTCAAAGCGGCTCGGGTGCTGGCGGAATGTATTTTGGCGCGTCTTATGCGGTGACGCCCGGGCCCATTGGGATTACTGTCGGTGCCGGTGCGACAGATGGTACTGGAGCCTCTTCGCTCTTTGGTGTCCAGTTGATCTCGTATGGCGGTACCAAGGGCAATGGTTATACTAACGGCGGCGATCAAGGCGGTTATAGCGTTGATGGAGGCACCACGATTGTCCCCGGTAACCTCGGATACCATTACAGCCCGATGGATGGCAATTGGTGCAGTGGTGGCGGAGCCGGACACGCTGGCTACAAGGGCGATGTCCAGCTTGGTGGCGCGGGTGCTGCGTGTAGTATCACTGGCTCGACCGTGTATTATGCCGGTGGTGGCGGCGCTCCCTCGAGCTACAGCTCGAGCGGAGGGACGGGTTACAATGTGGGTGGGGGCGGTTCCGGACCGGCTGCTTTTGGAGGTCGCGCCATTTCCGGCTTGGCCACTACCGGCGGCGGCGGTGGCGGTGGCTGGGGCGGCGGCGGTGGTGCCGGCGGCTCCGGTATCGTCATCGTGGCCTATCTTGCCCCAAGTCCCTACGACCTGTGGAAGGCCGGGCCTTTCGCCAAGGCCTTCTCCGACACCGATCCGGCCCACGACCCGGACCACGATGGCCGAACCAACCAACAGGAATTCGCTTTCGGCCTTGATCCCACCAGCGGTGCATCTAGCAGTCCGATCGCGGTGCCGCCCGACAAGACCACCCACAAGTTCCGTTACACCCGGTGGGCGGCCAGCGGTCTGACTTACACGGTGGAGACCTCGACAACCCTGCAGTCATGGGCCGGGCCGGCCGACGCGACGCAGACGGTCGTGTCGGCCAGCGGCGGGGTAGAAACGGTGGAAGTCGAACTCACCTCGCCGCCGTCCGGCGACAGGGTCTTCGTGCGGGTCAAGGCACAATGAGGAGGCCGCGGGAATGGCAGAATGGCAAGGTTTGCTAGATAGACAAATCGGATGCTTGCCAATCGCCATATCCCCATCCATGACGTGTGAGGAATCATGAGATACGGAATCAAGTCCAAGAACTTCCAAGAAACCAATTATGAAATACGACCTACAATTCACCATCCGCTCGCGCGGGCTCATTCCCTTGCTGACGGTGCTGGCGCTTTGTCAGTCACTGCTGGCGGCGGATTTTCACGTTGCGCCCGCTGGCGACGACGGCAACTCAGGCACCCAGCAAGCGCCATTTGCCACGATCCAGCACGCGCGTGATGTCGTGCGTGCCCAAATCGCCGGCGGCATGACCAGCGGCATCACCGTGCATCTGGGTGCGGGCAATTTCTTTATCGAGCAGGCGCTGGTCTTTGACGACCGGGACGGTGGGAGCAATGGCCACACGATCACCTACCAAGGCGCACCGAATCTGGGCACCCGCATCTACGGCGGCCGGCGCATCACAAACTGGACCCAGCGCAACGACACGGAGTACGTGGCCACCGTGGCGGACTTGCAGCAGCATTTCACGCTCTATGAGAACGACGAAGCGGCCAACGGCGGGTCGTTCCACGTTTTCGCGGATGCAGCCGCAGGCAATTGGAGCAGGAGCGGCACCCAACTGATCTATCAGCCCCGCAATCTGCCCATCACGAATCAGGTGGTGGTGTTGGGCACGACCAAGGATGTGTTTGTGGTTATGGGCCGCTCGGCGCAACAGATCGTCTCGAACCTGGTGTTTGACGGCCTGCACCTGATCGGTTCGGATTTCACCGGTTCATGGCCAGGCGGCGAGTCGGATTTCCCGGGCTACACCGGGTTGTACGACGGCGTGCAGTTGACCAACATTCCCATTGGCGTGATTTTCCCGGAAGCGCGCCACGGACAGTTTTACCTCCGTAACGCGCAGAGTATTGTCGTGCGCAACAGCAAGCTCTACGGCGCCGGTTTCATGGCCGCCTTCTTCGATCGCTGGGCGCAGAACAACGTGGTGGAAAACTGCTGGATCGAGAACACCGGCCGCGACGGCCTGTACTTCCAGGGCTGGGAACCCGGCCGCGGGGCGTCGGACGGCATCACGACGCTGGCCGCTTCCTATTGCAACAAATTCAACGTGGTGACGAACAATGTCATCTACGACGTCGGCCGGTTTGGCGGCTCGATGGGGGTCCGTTTCGACTTCAGCGGCGACAACCGGCTCGATCACAATATCATCAAAGGAGCATCCGGCGGTGCCTATCACGGTCATGGCTGGCGTCCCAATATGATCAATATCCTCGGCTATTATGTGATGCATAACATGCCTGCCGGCTACATCCCGTACCCATACGATCAGGCGCACATCACCTTTTACGACGACAAATATGTGGTCACGCAGGCCAACCAGGGGGCTGAACTGAATCATTGCCGCAACAATCTCATCCAGTATAACGATGTCTCGCAATCGCCACGGGCGGCGGGCGACACGGGGACGATCACGCAATGGGGTGCCGGCCCTAACAGTGTCTGGGCCTACAATGCGGTCCATGACAATGTGGCACTTGGAGGTTGGTGTTATTTCAGCCTGTACAATGATGATGGTTCCCACAAGCCAACGATCAAAAGCAATGTCCTGTATTGGATTAACGCGACCGCATCCAATACCGCGGGCATCGTGTCCAAAGGCAATTTCCAGATTAACACCGGCAATATCTTTGCCGATTGCATCATGGGGCAGGGCGGGGCGAATATCGGGCCTTTCTGCGAAGAGGCCACGCGTGCGACCTGGTCGAACAATATCGTGGCGGCGCAGGTTGGTGCGACCTATACCGGCGGCACCGGGACGCAGACGCCGGTTCAGGCGGTGAAGTCCGCCTACATGATCGTCGGGGCAACGGATACCGACGCCAACATTACCAGTATCTGCGGCCCGAATGCGAACACGGCTTATCCGCTGCTTCAATCGGCCGGGAACAACGTCTATTACTATCAGCCGCTGGATCGCGCCGACTCCGCCGCGTCGGGCGCGGCCAATCTGCAGTCCCAAGTAAGCGCCAATCAGTCGCGCGACACGAATTCCATCTACGCGGACCCGTTGTTCGATCGCCAGCACCCGTGGTGGGACGCCCGATACACCGACTATGCCCTGCAGACCGACTCTCCGGCCTTGGCCCGGGGTTTTCCGGAATTCGACCTCAACCAGATCGGTCTCCAGGCCGGGTTCCCGTTCGATGTGACCCACATTCTCGGCCAATCAGTACACCAGATCCGAGCGGCGGGCAATTTCAGCCGGCTCTTGAAAGTTGGCACCAACGGCAGCCAACTCGTATCGGGCAGCGGATCGTCATTCCCCGCAGGATCTTGGGCACGCTACAATTGGATGGACTTTGGCGCGGGCCAATACGAGCAGTTCCTGGTGCATCTGCAGTGGGCGTCGCCCCAGTCAAACAATGGGACGGCGATCGAAATCCGCCTCGATGCCCCCGATGGCACGCTTATCGGGACGGTTCCCTGCGGGCAGGAAACCTGTCGCATCACCACCACCAGCGGTCTCCATGACGTCTTCATGGTCTTCCCCAATGCGAATGTGCAGGCCGTGGACTGGTTCGTCTTCCAACCCAGAATCATTTGGAATGGCAGCGGCAGCGATGACAAGTGGACGAGCGCCGCGAACTGGAGCGGACCGGTCACCACTACCGATACCCTGTATTTCGCCGCTTCCAGCCGGACCAGCCCGTCTAACGACTTTACCGCCGGGACCAGCGTCGCGGGCATCACATTTGATCCCGCTGCTCCCGCCTATACCCTCGGAGGCAATGGCATCACGCTGACCGGCAACCTCATTAACAGCTCTGCCAATGATCAGACCATCACCTTGCCGATCACCCTGCCGGGAACGGACCGGATCCAAATGGACACCGGTGCCAAGAGTATGACATTGAGCGGAAGCCTCAGCGGCGCGGGCGGCGGGCTTACCAAGACCGGTACCGGCACGCTGGCGCTCGGTGCCATCAGTTACACGGGTGACACCACCGTCGAGAGCGGAACCCTGGTTCTAACACAGGCGGGGCTGGCACGCACCTCGACCGTCTCGATTGGAATCGCGGCCGGTGCCAACGCCGTGCTCGACCTCAGTCACGGCCTCACCGAACGGGTGTTCGGATTGTCCATCGACGGGGTGGGGATGCCGGACGGCAGCTATGGTTCCAGCGCCTCGGGCGCGACCCACAAGGACGGCACGGCCTTCCGCGGAACTGGTATGCTGCTGGTCCAAAGCGGCCCTTGTCCTCCGACCTACTCGACCCGTGCGGACGGCCATACCGTCGCCACATTCAGTTTCGCCGGCAACGGCACGTGGACCGTGCCGGCGGGCGTTAGCAACGTGGAAGTGCTGGTGGTCGGCGGCGGCGGCGGCAGTTGGAACGACGGTTATCAGAGCGGCTCCGGTGCTGGCGGGATGTATTATGGCGCGTCTTATGCGGTGACGCCCGGACCTATTGGGATCACTGTCGGGGCCGGTGCGACACAGGGTACTGGATCCTCTTCGCTCTTTGGTACCCGGTTGATCGGGTATGGCGGTACCCAGGGGAATGGTTATACTAACGGCGGCGATCAAGGCGGATATAGCCTTAATGGAGGCACCACGATTGTCCCCGGTAAGCTCGGATATCATTACAGCCCCATGGATGGGAATTGGTGCAGTGGTGGCGGGGCCGGGCACGCTGGCTATAAAGGCGATGTCCAACTTGGTGGCGCGGGCGCGGCATGTGATATCACTGGCTCGACGGTGTATTATGCCGGTGGCGGTGGCGCTCCATCGAGCTATAGCTCGAGCGGGGGCACGGGTTACAATCTGGGCGGCGGCGGTTCCGGGCCGGTGACGTCTGGATCATGGTCCTTTTCCGGTTTTGCCAATTCGGGCGGCGGCGGTGGCGGCGGCTGGGGCGGCGGCGGTGGCGCCGGCGGCTCGGGCGTGGTGATCGTGGCCTATGAAAGCACGACGACCTACACGGTCACATTTAACAGCAACGGGGGCTCGTCGGTTGCCAGCCAGTCCGTGCCCACCGGCGGCACGGCCACGGAACCGACGCCTCCCACGTGGCTTGGCCATGCGTTTGTCGGCTGGTATTCTAACATCGGTCTGACCACCGCCTTCAGTTTCAGCACCGCCATCACGGCCGACACGACGCTGTATGCGAAGTGGACGGCCGTCAGCAGCTACACCCTGGCCTATAGCGCCGCTGCGAATGGCACCATCGAGGGCCTCACGCCCCAGACGGTAGCGCCCGGCGGCACCGGCACGGCGGTGACCGCCAAGCCGAACCCCGGCTATCAATTCGTCAAGTGGAGTGACAATTCGACGGCCAATCCACGCACCGACAGCAACGTGATTTCTAACATCACCGTGACGGCCGGTTTCGCGTTGCTGTCAACCGATACGATCAGCCCCACCTCGCTCGTCACCCGCGGTGACGGCAAGACCGTGGCCACGTTCACCGCCGGCAGCGGCCATTGGACGATCCCGGCTCATAACGGCGGTTTCGAGGTGCTCGTGGTGGGCGGCGGCGGTGGCTCTTGGAACGACAATTTCCAAAGCGGAAGCGGTGCTGGCGGGATGTACTATAGCTCGTCTTATGCGGTGACGCCCGGATCTATTGGGATCACGGTCGGGGCCGGTGCGACAGACGGTACTGGTGCCTCATCGCTCTTTGGTGCCCGGTTGATCGCGTATGGCGGTACCAAGGGCAATGGTTATACTAACGGCGGCGATCAAGGCGGTTATAGCGCTGATGGAGGCACCACGATTGTCCCCGGTAACCTCGGATACCATTACAGCCCGATGGATGGGAATTGGTGCAGTGGTGGTGGGGCCGGGCACGCTGGCTATAAAGGCGATGTCCAGCTTGGTGGCGCGGGTGCTGCGTGTAGTATCACTGGCTCGATAGTGTATTATGCCGGTGGCGGTGGCGCTCCCTCGAGCTACAGCTTGAGCGGGGGCACGGGTCACAATCTGGGTGGGGGCGGTACTGGGCCGGCGACGTTTGGATCAAGGTCCTTTTCCGCTCTTGCCAATACGGGCGGCGGTGGTGGCGGTGGCTGGGGCGGCGGCGGTGGCTCCGGCGGCTCCGGCATCGTCATCGTGGCCTACCGTGCCCAGACCACGCCATCGGCGCCGATGATCACGGGCGTCACGGCTGGCAACGGGACCTTGAGGGTGGCCTTCACCGCACCAGCATCGGATGGTGGGGCGGCGATCTCGAATTACCAGTATTCGACGAACAATGGTGCCACTTTCACAGCGGTCTCGCCGGCGGCCACCACGAGCCCGATTGTCATCAGCGGGCTGACCAACGGGACGGCTTACACGGTGAGGATCCTGGCCGTGAATGCGGTGGGCGACGGAGCGGCAAGTTTCGGCGTGTCGGGCACACCCGTGGGCGACTATGCCTCGTGGGCGGCCGCCCACGGTCTGAGCGGCGGACCGACCGCGGTGGGCAACACCGGCATCCCCAACTTGCTTCTCTACGCCCTAAACCTCAACCCTGACGGTTCCAATGGTTCATCTGGCACCCTCACCGGCAGCGTGCTGAGCTACCGCAAACGTGCCGAAGCGGTCGCCAACGGCGATGTCCACTATGCCATCGAGGAATCCGATGACCTCGGACTAACGGATCCGTGGACCGAGGTCACGGCCTACACCACCAACGACGCCGCCACCATTTCCCATACCCTGCCGGATGGCAGGGCCGGGATCTTCGTCCGCCTGGCGGTCACCAAGGCACCGTGATGGGTTCACTTCACCGGTAGTTGAGGTGTGATCGAGACTGCGGTGATTGGAGAAATAAGTGGTTGATATTCGACCACTTTTTGGGCGAAATACGCCCATGTTTCTGCGTGAGATCCACCCAAGCTGCCATCCAATGAGAAACGTCCTAATCGTCAGTGGTGTCATTCTAACAGCATTGTCCGGCCACGGCCGGGCCGAGGGTCTGATCTATGCGCCGCAGGGCGATGCGATCGTGATCGAGAACGGCACGCGCTGGAACAACCGCCCGCTCTATTGCCACGAGCGGTTTCCGTTCGTGTGGGCCGGGGAAATGCCCTCGCTGAAAGGCGAAATGGGGATCCTGTATGCGGGCATCGAGCGGGGTGGCGTGCGCGTGCCGCTGCAGCAGTTCGCCACGCGCATCATGCGTTACCGCCCCGGCCGCATGGAGTGGGAATGCCGGGACCCGCGGTTTCCCGGGCTCGCGGTGAGGCTGTTAGGGACGACCCTGGCGGATGCCAACGGGTTCACCGCCCGTCTGGCAGTCACGGGCAGCCAGGCGGGTGACCGGGCCTTGTGGTGTGTGTTTCCTCCCACCGCCGAGGCGGGCGCGGCTGCCACCGTCAGGACCTCGCCGCATGGGTATGAGTCGGAGACCGAGCCGGCCAACCCGCTGGCGCACGTCCGGGCCCGCCTGTCCCACCCGGTGCCGCGCTGGGAAACCATCACCTACGCGGAGCGCGAGGATTTCACCAAGGCCACTCCGCTAGATGCCGCCGGCAGCCTGAAGGCTGCGGGCCTGCTGGCCGGCATTCCGCTGAGCGACGGCACGCCGCAAGCCGTCGCCGTGGCCTGTGATGAAGCTAACAGGCCGGCCGTCGCCGCTGTGGCCGAGGCGGCCAAGGCCTTTGAGCTGGGCATGGCCCGCGCCGAGGACTTCAGCGCCCGCCTCGTCATCGACACGCCCGATCCCTATCTGAATGCGGGCGCGCCCGCCTCGGTGGCGGCCGCTGCGGGCCTGTTTGTCGATCCCACCTTTGTGCATGGCGGCTCCCAGTGGCGCATGCGCATGCCGGGCTGGCGCACCATGGGCGGCGCGACCTACTACGGCTGGATCGATCAAATCCGGCGTGCCCTGGCCTACTGGGGGAAGCTGCAGGTGCCAGCAGGCTCTGACAAGACCCGTGCCGAGTTTTCGCCTACCGGCTGCGAGCAGGTTGGTAACTCGCGGTTTTTCGGTGCGGGGTTCATCAACTATCCGGACATCCCGCAGGTCTATGAGTTTCAAACCCAGTTTTTCGATGATGCGGTGCGGGCGTGGCGGGCCAGCGCCGATCCGGCATTGGAAAAGATGTTGCGGCCGATGCTGGAATTGCACCTGGAGCGGTGCCGGGCCTGTTTCGATCCCGATGGCGACGGGATCTACGAAAGCTATAACAACACCTGGCCTAACGACTCGATCTGGTTCAATGGCGGCGGCACCCCCGAACAATCGGGTTATGTGTATTACGGCCATCGCGCCGCCGCCGACATGTGCCAACGCGCGGGCGACCCGGCCGGCGCCGCCAAACACTCCGCCATCGCCGCATCCATCAAGCAGGCGGTCAACAAGCTGCTGTGGATGCCGGAACGCGGGCAGTTCGCCTCCTATGTCGAATCCTCGGGCCACCAGCGCCAGATGCCGGACGCCTGGGTTTATGCCCAGCACATCCCGATCGAAACCGGCCTGGCAACCCCGGAGCAGGCCTGGAAGGCGATGTTCTACACCGAGTGGGCGATGGAGCGCTTCAAGCTGCCCTACGGCGAAATGCGCCAGACCTCGAATTTCGTGCCCGGCCAGTGGTCGATCCGCGAACTCTATCACGGCGACAATTTCGCCATGGCCCTCGGGTATTTCCTCGCCGGCCAGGGCGACGAGGGATGGAACCTGTTGCGCGGCGCGATGCTCGAATCGATGTACGGCGACGGCGTGCCGAAGTCCGGCTTCAGCCAGGAATCCGGCCACTTCAACCGCGTCAACTACATATCACCCGGCGGCCTCAGCCACCCGAACTGTGCCATCGATTTCATCGACATCGTCACGCCGTATGCCCGCGCGCTCGTCGAAGGGCTGTTCGGCTTCCGCCCGGATTTTCCTAACGGAATCGTCCGGATGGAGCCGAGTTTCCCGTCGTCGTGGGACCGAGCGTCGATCAAAACGCCGGAGTTCGCCCTGGCATTCAAGGACCGGACCTACCAGCTCACCCTCACCCAGCCTGCCGCGGTGAGGTTCGGTATTCCTGTTAGATCGGCCAAGGTCAAGGGTGTCACGGTCAATGGCCAACCCGCCGATTTCACCATCGAGCCGTGGGCCGGTTATGGCATGCTGCGCGTGGCGGTGCCGGCCACCCGACTGGCGGTGTTGCAGATCGACACCGAAGGCCCATCTAACGGATTGTCGGCGATCGAGGAGGAACAAGGTGGCGACCAGCCGGGGCATCAGCTCGTGTTGAAGAAGCTTGATGGCGAGGTGCCGCGCTATCAACTCGTCAAGGTGCATGTCTTGGGCAAGGTGAACCCGAAAGTGTTACGCGAGGCTCCGGCCGCCGCCAAGTGGCAGCCGCTTGACATCAGCGCCGCCTTGAACGCCGACCTCCGCACGATCTTCAAGCAACGCTACGCATCGCCCCGACCGGATCGCGTTTCCATGCGGGTCGCCTATGACGGTTGGGGTGCCTGGACCTTCTCCCGTTTCTGGGGAATTGCCACGCCGGAGATCGGCATGGAAAAAGCCCTTGGCCCGGAAGCTCCGGCGGGCCTGATCCAGGACGGGCAACTGGTAACCCCACAGCACGCGCGGTTCCGCGCGCCGGGCCCCGACATGAACATCGCGTTCACCTCGCTGTGGGACAACTGGCCGCAGCAGGTCACCGTGCCGGTCAACCACCAGGGCGAGGCCGTCTGGCTGTTAGTCTCGGGCTCCACCACTCCGATGCAGGGGAAGATCGCCAATGCCGTCGTCCGCTTCAACTATGCCGACGGCCAGCAGGAAGCGCTCGACCTCGTGCCGCCGGAGAACTTCTGGTCACTCTGCAAGTACGGCAACGTGGACTACAACTACGAGCGCGATGGGTTTTCGTTGCCGAAGGAAGCGCCGCCGACGGTGCAACTGGGGACCAACTGCCGCGCCATGGTCTATGGCTGGAAACTGCGCCCGGGCGTGGAACTGAAGGAGATCACCCTGGAAACCCTCTCGCAGGATGTCGTCATCGGATTGATGGCCGCGAGCATCATGAATCCGGCCTCTGTGAATCACCAACACCCATAGCAAGCACCACCATGTTCAATCGACGCGAATTCCTCAGAAACAGTGCCGTTGCCGCCGGCGCGGTCACCCGGTCCAACACAAGCCAGGCTGCGGAAACGCGTGCCAATCCATCCGGCGTCCGCGGTTACGACTACCGCCTGCCGAAATTCAAGCCGGGCACCCGTCTGGTGTTCCAGGGTGACTCGATCACCGATATGAATTGGGGCCGCAACGAAGGAGACCGCAACCACTATCTCTGCCACAGTTATGTCTATCTGATCGCGTCGCGGCTGGGCGTCGAGTGCGCGGCGGACAAACTCAACTTCTTCAACCGCGGCGTTGGCAGCAACTCGATGCCCGACCTGCAGAAGCGCTGGCAGCAGGATTCCATCGACAGCAAAGCCGATCTGCTGAGCGTTCTGTTCGGGGTCAACGATGTCAACCGGATGTTGGCAGGGGCGACTCCCAAGGATTGGGAATCCGACAAGAATAAAGGAATGAGCCGGTCCCAATTCTCTTTGACTTTGAAGCAGAGAGCCATCGTATTAATCCGGCCCGCAAATAGATTCCTATACAAATCGAATTTGGTTGCTCACCGGTGACATTTGTAGCTCTAACGTCGTGTATTTGCAGGCCGCATTAATAATTGCGATGGCCGGCCTGCTGTGTGGCGGACTGGCCGGAACCGGGTGGTCGGCGGTCGATCCGGCGAACCTGCGGTGTGAGCATCTGGAGAATCCCCTGGGCATCGACGTGGCGAAGCCGCGCCTGAGCTGGGTGATTCCCGATCTGAAATTTGAAAGTTCAAATTTGGAATCCTCCCTTCCCCGCGGAGTGTGGCAGACGGCCTATCAGGTATTGGTGGCGTCGAGTGAGAAGATATTGGCCGCCGATCGGGGTGATCTATGGGACAGCGGGAAGGTGGATGCTGAGAAGTCCGCCTGCATCGAATATGCAGGGGAGGCATTGTCTCCCGCCACCCGTTACTGGTGGAAAGTGCGGGTTTGGGACCAGGCGGGAAAGTCCAGCGGCTTCAGCACGCCGGCTCGGTTTGATACCGGCCTGGGACCCAAGGACTGGACGGCCAGGTTCATCTGGGACGGGACCGACAACCTGAACAACTTTGCCTATTTCCGCAAGGCATTCGTTGTGACCGGCAAGCCGAGTATGGCAAAAGTATATGTGACTGCCCACAATGACATTTATGCAATGTGCGTGCGCTCAGCCAGCCAGAACGTCCAGCCGGGCATGATCAGCACGGACGCCAACCGTGAACAATCGCCCTGGACCACGGATGGCTGGCATATCGGCAATGTCCTGCTCTACAATCACCATGGCACCACGATCATCGACAAGGTCGTTCATGACTATGCGGCGGAACAGCGGCCCAATGGCGACTTTTTTGCCTGTAGTCCGGCGGAATGCTTCGGTAGTCCGGAATGGTCGATGTACTGGCCCATGCTGCTCTGGCAGCAGTATCTGTTTGCGGGTGATGAGGTGCTGCTGCGCGGGATGGCACCGCGCCTGATCCGATTCCTGAATTGCCTGAAGCCGTCCCAGGATCCGAAGACCAAACTGCAGAATCCTCCGGGATGGCGGATTTCGGAGTGGGCAGGCGGGGACATGCCAAGTGAAGGCCTTAATATCACCACCACGTGCCTGTACTATGAGAACCTGCGCATCGCCGCCCGGGTCTTTGACGTGCTCAAACAGGCCGATGTGAGCAATGATTATCTGCGGCAGGCGGAAGAGGTCAAGGCTGGTGTCAACGCGCACCTGTTCAACGGCGAATTCTATCGGGTCCGGACTGACCGACAGGAAATGTATCCGGTCGCCTCGGCCTGGCCGCTGCGGTTCGATATGGTGCCGCCTGCGTTGAAAGCCAGGGTCGTTGCGACTATTGAGAAGGCCGGGACGCCCGACTTCGGCGCCTACGGCGCCGAGACATTCTACGCAGGACTGCTCAACGCGGGTGGCAGCGATTTCGTGATCGGCGACCTGGCCCGCTACAAGTCCATGCTTGCTGAGAACAAGACCAACTGGGAACGCTTTGTGTTCGGTGAGGATGAGGTCAATCACGCCTGGACCTCATTTCCAGGCGCTCATTTCCTGAAATACATCGCCGGCATCCAGCCCACAAGCGGCGGATTCGCCACCTTCGACGTCCGACCGGCAACGGGCGGCCTGGCTTTTGCGGAAGGGACGGTTCCGACCATCAAGGGGCCTATTGCGACCCGTTGGGAGAAAGGCGCCGGTGGTCGTTTCGCGCTTTCGGTAAGTGTCCCGCCCAACACCCGTGCCACCGTTTGCATGCCGATGCTGGTTCCTGGAAAGATCCGGATAACTGAATCCGGAAAGCTCCTGTGGCCATTGGAATCAGCCGTGAAGATCCCCGGTGTCCTCGCTGTCAAATGCGACGATCCTTTCATCCGGTGTGAAGTTGGCTCCGGAACCTACAGCTTTGTGGCGCTTCCTCAGGAGAATTAGGATGATCAACTGCACAACATTGTGCGCCAGGGATCAATCGGGCTGGATCGGACGGACTCTGCGCAGACGAACTTGCTTCGTGGCGGGAAGTGGATATGGTTTCCTGAAGGCAACTGCGCATCAAGGTCAGTGGTCCGGCGGGAACAACTGTCGGAATGACAGCGGCCTACAGTCTGAAGGAAGATGGAACCCTGAAGACGGCGGACAACCGGAATGCCAGTTGCACGGATGTTTACGTTATTGAGATGAGAGATATGCGCCCCCCCCGTTTCCCATGTGCCAATACACCACTACCAACCGCAAACGCCGCTACCTCCAGTGGCTCCTTCTCCTCACGCTGCTGGCCGTGGCCGGCGGACTCGTCAGGCGCCAGGACCCGCCGCGCGTTCTAGCAGAATCGCGTAACGCACGGTCCGCCGCCGGTGCGCAGTCAGCCGACCGCCCTGCCGCAGGTCCGGGATCTAACACGGTGGCGGACGCCGCGGTGCCGGAGCCGGTCGCGGCTGACGGCCCGATTGTTAGTAATGCCCATCGGTCCGGTGCCCGACGACCGGACCATGACGCCCGCGCCGAGGCCACCGCAAGCATGATCTTGCCTGCGGATTTTCTCGACCGCGTGGTGACCGGCAAGCGCCTTGCCTTCACTCTGCCGGACGGCAAGGATGTGCGGGGCGAGGTGCGAATGAGCGGGCGTGACGCAAATGGGATCCTCTTTGTGCAAGCACGGCTCGAACAACCCGCCGCCGGTGTCTGCTTTCTGCAACGCCAGACCGTGGCGGGAGTTGCCGGCCCCATGGTCGGCCATGTGCGCTTCGATGGGCATGACCGCGCCTGGAAAATCGAACCCACCGCCGACCTGAAGGCGGCCCGCTTCGTTGACCGCACGCTCGACGAGGTGATGTGTGCCAATTACGAGAAATTGCCCGAAGCGATGGAGACTGCGCCAGGGAACGTCCAACGAGCCCCGCAAACCCACCCGACCAACATTCCGATTCCTCCCTATCAGACGGTCATTCCCTTGCAGAGCCTGCCCGGCGCGACCGGGGTGCTCTATCTTGATTTCGACGGTGAGGAGGGGCCGTTTGCGGGCTGGGGTTCATTCACCGCAGCGCCCTCCGGGGCGACCAACGCGCAGGTGTTCGAGGTTTGGAAAATGGTCTGCGAGGATTACCAGGGCTTCAATTTGAACGTCACCACCGATCGCAAGGTGTTCGATGCAGCCACGCCCGGTCGCCGCCAACAAATCATCATCACCTCCACCGACACTGCCGCGCCCGGCGCGGGTGGCGTCGCTTACCTCGGAACCTTCAACTGGGGCGACAGCCGGCCCTGCTGGTCGTTTGCCACCACCGGCAAGAATGCCGCCGAGGTAATCTCCCACGAACTCGGGCACACGCTCAATCTGGGTCACGACGGCCAAACGCCCTCCACGGAATACTACGGTGGCCAAGGCAGCGGCAGCACCGGTTGGGCTCCGATCATGGGCGTCGGTTACTCTCAAAACCTCACCCAGTGGTCCAAGGGCGAGTATCTCAACGCCAGCAATACTCAGGATGACCTGGCCATCATCGTCAACAACAACAATGACGTCGGTTACCGGGCGGACGATACCGGCGACACGCTGGCGACCGCCCGATACCTTGAAATCCTCTCTAACGGCACTGTCTCCGGCGAGGGCATCATCGAGCAAACCGGCGACGTTGACGCGTTTCGCTTCCGCACCAACGGCGGCCAGGCGACAATCAATGTTGATCCCGTGAGCGCCAACCCCAACCTCGACATCCATGCCGAGATCGTTGATGCCGTCAGCCTGAGTGTCATCGTTTCCAACAATCCGGACGCGGCGATCAACGCCACGCTCTCGGCGAATCTGCCCGCCGGAGAATACCTGCTGCGCGTCCGCGGGACCGGGCGGGGCGATCCGCTTATCGACGGCTATTCGAACTATGGTTGTCTGGGAACCTATCTTTTTTCCGGCACGGTCTCTAACAGAATTTGGGCAGAGCGCTTCAGCATCGCGGAAGGCACCGCCAACGGGACAGCGGTGGGCACGGTGACCGCCCGCAACAACCACGGCGGCGCCCGGTTGACGTGGTCCCTCGCCAGCGGCAACACCGGCGGGGCCTTTGCCATCAACCCCGCCACCGGAACGATCACGGTGGCCAACAGCGCGGCCCTCGACTACGAGGCGTTTTCCAGCCGCTGGGACGATCCGGCGGACATCGAGTTGTTTGTAAGCATCACCGATGCGGCAAATCCCGCGCTCGATGAGTCGATCCGCACGGTCGTGACCCTGACCAACGTGAATGAGGCACCGGTGATGACCGGTGGGCACTTCGAGGTGCCTGAATACGCCGCGGTTGGCAGCCTCGTGGGAACTGTCAACGCCAGCGAGGCGGACCGTTTCGACTTTCTCACCTTCAGCATTCTCAGCGGCGATCCGGGCGGGCTCTTCACCATCGATCCCTACAGCGGCGCCATCCGCATCGCCACCGCAATGCACATGTCAGAGGACAAGCAGTTTGATCTGACAATCCGGGCCGTGGACCAAGGGCTGCCGGCACTTTCGACCACCGTCACCTGCACAGTCCACGTCATCAATGTGAGCGGACAGGCTGCCACCATCATCGTTTCCTGCGATAACGGCTATGAGTTGTATGCGAACGGCGGTTTGGTGGGCAGCGGCAGCAACTGGAATCAGGCTGGACAACATCAAGGCGTTGCATTGGCTACCGGCAAGAATGTGATTGCCATCAAGGGCACGGATGCCGGAGGAATCGCCGGGCTGCTTGCGGAAATCGTCAACGCGGGCCAACGGTTGGTCACGGGCACCGGATGGAAAGTGTCGACCGGTCCGCCGTCGAACTGGAAGGACCTCTCATATGATGACAGCGGCTGGGCATCGGCGACGGATTATGGGGCCTACGGGATTTCGCCGTGGTACACGAATGTCTCCGGCATGCCCGGCGATACTGCGGCGCACTGGATCTGGTCGTCTAACAACGACGCGGACAATGCCGTGTATTTTCGGTACTCCCTTGCAGTCGAGCCTGAATCGGCCAACGACCCGCCGGTGATCGCCCAAGGTGATTGGGTGAGTGTCTTGATGAGCAAGGATTCATTCCCCGCACCATTCAGCCTCACGCTCAGCGCCAGCGATGCCAATGGCGATGCGATCATGTGGTCGGTGGATTCACCCGCCTCGCACGGCACCGCAGTGGTGAGTGGTACCGGCACGAGCAAGACGATCGCATATACGCCCGCCAGTGGTTACGCCGGCGTGGATAGCTTTGTCGTCCGGGCATTCGACGCCAATGGCGGGACGGACACCATCACGGTGAACGTGATAATCCGGGCGATCGGTAATGAACCAGCGGGGTTGTTGGCCGAGTTTTTCGACTATCCCAGCGATCTGTCGGCGCTGCCGGACTTGTCGGGCAAGACTCCGGATGTCACGCGGACCGACGCGCAAATCAACTACCCATCGACGACGAGCGCGTGGACGGGACTGCCCAGCACCATGCAGGAAACGTTCGCCTCGCGGCATACTGGCAGGCTCCGGATCGATACCGCCGGGAGCTACACCTTCTATCTGGAGTCGGATGATGGTTCAAAGTTATTGCTCAACGACGCGTTGCTCATCAGCAATGACGGCTTGCACGCGATGAACGAGGTTTCAGCCACCGTTTCCTTGACCCCGGGACTCCACCCCATCCGCGTCGAGTTCTTTGAGAATGGCGGCGGAGCGGGGCTGATCTTCCGGTGGTCGGGACCCGGCATCGCCAAACAGGTGGTGCCGGCCAGTGTACTCTATCAACCGTACCTGCCCAATGTGGCCCCGGTTGCCAACGCGCAAAGCGTGACGACGAAAGCCGACACCGCCAAGGCCATCGTCCTAACAGGCAGCGATGCCAACGGTGACACCCTGACATATGCGATTGTGACCCAACCAACCCACGGCACGCTGTCGGGCACCCCACCGGCTGTCACCTACACCCCTGCCGCCGGCTACTCCGGCAGCGATTCGTTCACCTGCAAGGTCAATGACGGCACGGTGGATTCCGCACCCGCGACGGTGACCATCACGGTCCAGCGCAACGCTGCCCCGATCGCCAACGCGCAAGGCGTGACGGTGGGTGCCAGCAGCTCCAAGGCCATCACTCTGGCAGGCAGCGATGCCGATGGCGACACCTTGACCTACGCGATCGTGACCCAAGCGGCCCACGGCACGCTGTCGGGAACCCCGCCGGCTGTCACCTACACCCCTGCCGCCGGCTACGCAGGCAATGATTCGTTCACTTTCAAGGTCAATGACGGCATGGTGGATTCAGCGCCTGCGACGGTTTCGATCAGCGTGCTGAACAATGACGCCCCGGCCGCCAATGCGCAAAACGTGACGGCCAAGACCGCTACCGCCAAGGCCATCACCCTCAGCGGCAGCGATGCCAATGGCGACACCCTAAGCTACGCCATTGTGACCCGGTCGGCCCACGGCACGTTGTCGGGCACCCCGCCGGCTGTCACCTACACCTCTGCCGCCGGCTACTCCGGCAGCGATTCATTCACCTTCAAGGTCAATGACGGCCTGGCGGATTCCGCTCCCACAACGGTCTTGATCACGGTCTATCAAGCAGCGGGCCCGGCGGCGGCTTTCTGGGCGGGTGAGATCAATGCCAATTGGACCACGGCTGCCAATTGGAAAACCACCGTCGCGGGAGGGATTGCCACCGGCGATGCTCCCGCCAACCAAACCAACGTCACCTTCGCCACGACGACTCCGGTGGCCGGCAATCTGACCAACGCCTTGGACGCCGATGTCCACATCAACAGCCTGAGCTTCGCCACCACCGCAGCATTGCCGGTGACCATCGGCGGCACGAAGATGCTCAAGATCGAGGCCACTGGTGCCAACGGCAACACCGCCGGCAGTGGCATCGTGGTTGGCACCCCGACGAGCGGCTCTGTCACCCACACGATCAGTGCCAATGCCGGCCTCGCCGCCAGCCAGACGTGGACCGTGAACAGTGCCGGCGTTTCTAACAATGCCACGCTCGCGGCCAGCGGTGCGGTCACCGATTCCGGCGGGGGCTACACTTTCACCAAGGCTGGCACCGGCACTCTGAACCTCAACGGTGTGACGACGGTGGGCAGTTTGAACATCGGGTATCAGATGAGTTCCGGCAATGTGGTGGTGGGCAACGGGGGCTCGTTGTCCGTGGGAAGAGGCTCCGGCAATAACCTGTATGTTGGAGTGGGCAGTGGGGGCAACGGCACCCTTGATGCATCCTTGTCCGCCGGGATCACCGCCAGCGTGGGGAACTTCTATGTCGGCAGTGGGAGCAGTGGCGGCACTGGAACCTTGAAACTAGGGGCTAACAACACGATTACAGCCGCCACGCTGTGCGGCGTGGGAACCTCATTGTGGGACTGGACAACCGGGACCCTCACGACTGCCGACGCCAGCACCACGACGATTCACACCCCGGAGATGCGGATCGGCTACGGCATCGCCAACGGCACCAGCAGCGGTACCGGCACCATCACCTTGGGCAGTGGCGCGTCGTTCACCGTGGACGGCGTGGTTGCCGGCAATGGTAGCGGACGGGCGGTGATGTGGGTCGGATATGACGAGGAACAATACACCCGCCCCAGCAACGGCACCGTGAACCTGTCGGCGGGCACCGCCAGCCTCACGCTTGGCTCACTGGTGGTCGGCGGCCAACTCGGCAACGCCACCACGCCGGGCACCTTGACCATGGGCACCAGCGGCTCGAATCACCTTGATGTCAGTGGTGCCGGCAGCGCGGTCAGGATCGGTTATGCCGACTTGTGGAACGCCAATAACGGCGGTTCGGCAACCGGCACGGTTACCCTCGCCAACCTCGACGCAAGCAGTGCCATCACTTCCACCGACAACAGCACGGCGATTCTGATCGGATATCGGGGTGCCGAATTCACCGGTTCGTGTACTGGCACACTGAACCTCAATGGTGGCACGCTGACCATCACCACCACCGGCACGGCCATTGGCAGTGGCGGCAGCGGCGGCACCAGCAACCTCAACTTGAACGGCGTCACGCTCAAAGCCGGCGCGTCGAGCCCGACCTGGCTGCAAGGCCTGACGTTTGCCAAGATCAAATCCGGCGGGGTGGTGTTTGACACGAATGGCAACGGCATCACGGTGGCTCAAGCACTGCTCGCCGACGGAACCTCCCCCGGCGGCGGCCTGACCAAGACCGGCGCGGGCATGCTGACCCTCGGCGGTGCCAACACCTACACCGGTAGCACCATTGTCAGCGGCGGGACGCTGGCGCTCGGCGTGCCAGCATCGCTCGCCAGCAGTGCTGGCGTGCGGCTGGCTGCGGGCACGCAGTTAGACACCTCGGCCCAGGCGTCCTATGCCATCCCCGCCGGCCAGCCGATCACCTTGCACCTCTCGGGTGCGGGCACGGGTACTTCGGGCAGGATCACCGCCGCCGGGCTCGACATCCGCAACGCAACCGTGGTCCTGGCCATCGACACCACGCTCAACGACAGCGTCTATGTGCTCGCGGAATACACCTCGCTCACCGGCAGCACGCTGGCCTCAGTGACCGCACCGCCGACAGGTTATTCGCTACAGTACAATTACAACGGCAACAAGATCGCCTTGGTGGCGGATGTCGTCAGCGGTTATGCCTGCTGGGCCAATGGTTTCAGCGGCCCGCCGCTGTCTAACACATCTGCGCATGCCGACCCCGACGGCGACGGCCTTCCGAATGCGATTGAATATGTGTTGGGCACCGACCCGCGCTACTCCAACCGGAGCGGCCCGAAGGCGTCTTCCGTTGGCACCGACATGGTGGTGACCTTCAGCCGCAGCGATGTCTCGGAGACTGCGGATATGGCCTTGGCGGTCCAGGTCAGCACCGACCTGGAAGATTGGACGACGATCCCGAGCTACATGATCGGCGCGACCACCGAGACCTCGAGTGCGGACGTCGTGGTGGCGGAAAACGGCACCGCGGCTGACATCATCACCGTGACGATTCCCAAAGGCAGCAACGCCAAAACCTTCGCCCGCCTGCGGGCCGTCGTGAGTGAGTGAACACCACCGACCAAGGCCCCGGCTTTCGCATGAGCCCGTGGCCTGCGGCTGCACCCAGGGCGGGTCGGACGGCGATCTGCCCATGTCCATGTAAAGCCAAATACTTGCGCAATGCTGGAATCCTTGAATGAGCAAATATGATGTCGTTAGCCCGGCTTTCGCAACTGGCGGCGGCTTTTGACTATTTTCGACGGTCTTCGGCGCAGTAGGCCTTGATCATACGGCATCGGCCTTTCAAAACGGCTTGTGGGGCAGACCCATCGCCCCGCCCCGTATCAAAACACTTGATCTCCCATGATCTCACAGGGTCTTAATCTTCCAGTTGCGAAAGTCGAGTGAAGCCCGATAGAAAACCCCAGATAGTCCGTAACCACCCACATCACAATGACAACACATACCATAATGACATCGCTAGCAATCGCCGCCGGCTGCTGCCTCCTGCCCGGGGCCGCCGCCGCCAAGGAAATCCATGTTGCCAAAACCGGTAACGACGCCAATGACGGGTCAGCGACCAAGCCGCTCCTGACCATCACTGCCGCCGCCGCCAAGGCGCAACCCGGTGACACGGTCACCGTCCGCTCCGGCGTGTACCGCGAACACGTCAACCCGCCGCGCGGCGGCACCGCGGATGATCGTCGCATCATCTATCAGGCCGCGACCGGCGAGCGCGTGACCATTACCGGCTCCGAGCCGGCAAAGGGTTGGCAGAAAGTCGATAAGGATACCTGGAAGCTGACCCTGCCGAATTCCTATTTCGGCAAATTCAATCCCTTCGCCGAGAAGGTGTTTGGCGACTGGTATGATCCTCGCGGGCGTGTCCATCATCGCGGCTGCGTCTATCAGAACGGCACCTGGCTGACCGAGGCGCCCAACCTCGACGCGGTCATGCAGCCAGCCGGCCAGACGCCGCTCTGGTTCGCCACCGTGGACGGCGTCGTCGAGGGAGACGGATACCTCTTGAATGTCGTCTGGTTCCGACCGACAGGGGGCGAGAAGGTCCCGGCCAGCAAGCCCGTCACCCGCGACGGCACCCAGAACGCGCCGGGCACCGAGGACGGTGAATGCGTCGGCTATATCAAGAATGGCAATTGGCTGCAATACGCCAACGTCGATTTCGGAAAAGGTGCTGAAACGGTCGAAATCCGTGCGGCAGCGGCGGTCGGTACCGGCGGAACCATCGAACTGCGCCTCGACAAGGCTGACGGCAATCTGCTCGGCACTTGCGATGTGACCGATACCGGCGACTGGCAGAAGTGGCAGTCGTTCACGGCGAAAATCAAGAAGACCGAGGGCCGGAAGAACCTTTGCCTGGTCTTTCGTCCGACCAAGCCCGTCAAGGCGGAAACGGTGTCTAACAGCACCGTGGTTTATGCGCAGTTTCCCGGCATCAACCCGAACGAAGCTCAAGTCGAGATCAACGTCAGGCCAACCGTGTTCACGCCGGAAAAGACCAACATCGATTATCTGACAATCCGCGGCTTCGACCTCCGCAATGCCGCCACGAACTGGGCGGCACCCACCGCTGGCCAGGTCGGACTGGTCACCGCCTACTGGTGCAAAGGGTGGGTCATCGAGAACAATGAGATCAGCAATTCGCGGTGCTGCGGCATCGCGCTGGGCAAGTATTCCGACCAGTGGGACGGCCAGCGCGGCAGCACCGAGGGATATTACCTGACGATCGACGACGCCCTCAAAAAAGACGGCTGGACCAAGGAGAAGATCGGCGGCCACCTCGTCCGTAACAATCACATCCACCACTGCGGGCAAACCGGCATTGTCGGCAGCCTCGGTTGCGCGTTCAGCAAGATCATCGGCAATGAAATCCACGAGATCAACATGCAGGGAATCTGGGGCGGCGCGGAAATGGCCGGCATCAAGTTCCATGGCGCGCTGGATGTCGTCATCGCCGACAACCATATTTATCGCTGCGGTGATTTGGCAGCCATCTGGCTCGATTGGATGGCCCAGGGCACCCAGATCGTCGGCAATCTCCTCCACGACAACGCGAGCTGGGGTGGCGACCTGTTCTGTGAGGTGGACCATGGTCCTTATCTGGTCGCCAACAACCTCTTCCTTTCTAACAAGAGCCATCTTGCCAACTCGCAAGGCGGTGCCTATGCGCACAACCTGATCACGGGCGGCATCGAGGTCGTCCCCGACGGTCGCCGCACGCCGTATTTCAAGGCACACAGCACGGACATGGTCGGCATGCACGAGTGTCCGGTGGGTGACGTCCGGCTGTACAACAACCTGCTCACCGCCGGCGGCAACTTCAACGCCTACAACGGTGCGACCTGGCCGGTGACAGCAGCAGGCAATGTTTTCACCAAAGGCGCGCAGGCGTCGAAGTTCGACACCGATGCGCTGCTGAAACCGGCTTTCGACCCCGGCGTGAAGCTGATCCAAAAGGCCGACGGCTGGTATCTGGAGATCAATGCGGATGGCAAGTGGGCGGCGGAACAGCAACACAAACTCGTCACTACCGAACTCCTCGGCAAAGCGAAGATTCCGGATCTCCCGTTCGAGAACCCCGACGGCTCGCTGCTCAAGCTCGACACCGACTACTTCGGCAAGAAGCGCAACGCGGACAACCCGTTCCCCGGCCCGTTCGAGGCGCTCCAGGACGGCAAGCAGGAACTCAAGGTCTGGCCGAAGTGATGATGTGTGAGACCTGGTGCAACCGTGACTCTAACGAAATGAACGTCTGGCTGGCCCGCACCGCGGACAAAGCCCATGCCGCGCCTGCAAGCGCCGGCAGCAGGTGAGACAGGGGTTCGAGCGCCTATTTCCTTCGATTTGCCAGAATCTGTTCGTAGAGTTCATAGACCGCATCCCGGGTATTGGCGTATTCGAGCAGGATGTGCCTGCCGGAGATCTGGCGATAGATGATGCGCATGCCGCCAACGCGCAGCCGATTGAATCCTTCCAGCGGCCCTTGCAAACCTTTGACGTCGCCGCGGCCCTTGGCCAAGCCGCGAAGCGCGAGCCGGACCCGGCGCTTGGCTTGCGGAGGAAGTCCGCATAGCCAGGAGGCGACTTGATCAGAGGCCGAAATTTTCATCGTCGAGATCGAGCGGGCGGTATTGGGTCTTGTCTTTGCGGGCGGAGCGGACGGCCTGCATGGCTGCGGGATCCGCCAGCACGTCGAGGGTCTCCATCAGTGCCTCGAAGTCCTCAATCGGCATGGCGACCACGACCGGACGGTTCCGGTTGGCAATGACAAAACGCTTGCCAGATCGGCAAAGTTGGGTGAGACCAGCTTGCGCCTCCTTCATGTTGTAGGTATCTGTCATGCGTTTTGTCTATACCGGATACGGCTGATGCGCAAGAAAAAACCGGCGATTCCGCAATTGCGCGTCATGGTGCCGGGGAAGCCCGCCATCGGCCTCATCTTGGCCAATGACTTGGAGTCGGGCGTGGGTGACAAGCATTGGGAGCCACCCCTTTCCGGAGGAAGATTACAACCCATCTGGACATGCATATTGTCTACATCCTCGACACCTTCCCCGTCCTCCGCCGCAAGGAACTCGCCGCCTTCGGCGAATTCCAGTCCAAACGCAAGGCGCTGGAGGAGTTTGAAAGATTCGGCGATTCAGCCGAAAGTGCCATGGTGGAATCATCGTCCGTTAATACATCGAAATAGCATGAGTCGCCGCTGCCGCCAACTCCAACTGGTTCGCTCTTCTTCAGGGCCAACGGCCCGGCGTCATCACAGCCTAGGCCAGCGGCCTAGGTGCATGCGTATCAAAAGAATTCCAAGGGCTGAAGGCCCGCCCTATCCGGGGGACACCACCTCATCATCGGCCACTTGGAGCGGGCTTTCAGCCCTCGATGGAATGGGTGAAACCGTAACCCAGGCCGTTGGCCTGGGCTGGCATGGAGCGGGCCGTTGGCCCTCCGCAATCGACTGACATGAACACCACTCCCGCCCAACTCTTAGAACTGCTCGCCGCCCCGGAAGGGACGCGGATCGAGTTCAAGTCGGCGGCGGGTGGGTATCATTTCGACAAGTTGGTCGAGATCGCGATCCGCCAGAGCAAGCCGCTGCCGGATTTCGCCGGAGCCGCCGCGCATGAGGTGCGCTTGAAGCTCGACGGCCAGGTCACCGACCCGAAATTCGTTCGGTTCCTTGAACGCCTCGGCGAGGAGAAACTCCGGGGCTTTTCGACTTACGACTTCCTGGCGCTCGATGCCATCGCCAGGGAGCAGCCCCTCACCGAAGCCATGCGCTCGCGGCTGGGCGGGCTGCTCGATGCCGGCGTGATCGAATCCCAGGGCCGGGGACGCGGCACCCGCTACCATCTTTCCCGCAGCCTTTACGCGGCGCTCGGGAAACGCGGGGCCTACACGCGGCACCGCGGGCTCGATCACGAGACGAACAAGGCGCTCTTGCTGAAGCACCTTCACGAAAACGCCGAGACCGGAGCGCCGCTGCCCGATCTTTGCGAGGTGCTGCCCGCACTCTCCCGGGCATCCATCCAGCGCCTTCTTAGCGAGCTGAAGCAAGAAGGCAAAGCCCGCTTGGAGGGACAGCGCCGCTGGGGCAGGTGGTTCCCCGGACCATCTATGCCTCAAAACCCTGATCCGGATCAACCTCAGAACCAACCATGAGCTTTAGAAAAGGACATAAAACGTGCAAAAACAGGAGTTTCTATGCCTCACCCATCTGCGCTCAACATGCGAGGCTGAGGCAAAGGAGTCCGTTCTTGAGCGAAGGGCCGTGCCAGAAAACTCCGATATGGCTCAGGAAGCGGGTTTGAAGCATAAAAATGAGCCAAAATCTCCCGTTCATAAACACGCAAACCATTGAAAATCCGAAGTTTTCATGAGCCAATTTGAAAATCCTTGTCCGTGTTTTGAGCCAAAAGCGGCAGTGCCAAAACTGCCCTGCGTGCCTTTGAATGAATCTTTCGGCGCGGGGGCAAGAGTTCCTCGCAGAGTTGCCGAAGGAAGGGATCGCGACCAACATCAGCCGATATGCGGCAGTGATCCCTGGGGGCAAGCTTTCGGCTCCAAGTTTGTTCTTCAACAGCAGCAGTCGCCAGATCGGATTGATCCCACGCTATGACGTGGTCGTCGTGGACGAAATCCAAAAGATCCAGACCGACTCCGCCGGCGAAGCGATGGCCGGTTTGAAAATGTATCTCGAGAGCGGCCGCTACCGCAGGGCGACGGGCGACATGGGCACGTCCGAAGCCGGGTTCGTCATGCTGGGCAACATCACGCTCATGGTGGACCCTTACATCCGCCTCGACTATCAGATCTTCAACCTGATGAGTTTCATCGAACTCCTCGCACCTGAAGCTGGCGGAATCGAACTTCATCTCGTCACGTCAGCGGGGTCGAACGAGGACGAAGTTGTGCTATCAGAAAAGCTCGACACTCTCCTACAGAGTATCACCGACAACAAGGTCAAATTCACCTACACCTTCGATCCGGCCAAGCATGACCGGATGATTGAGACCGACACTGGCTGGCGCATCACCCTGGGCCGGGGCCTGGATTTCCTTCAACGGGCCGAGGGGCGCTACGCCCTCGGGTTCATCGACCAGTCGCAGCGGAAGTGCAAGGAAACGAGCATCGTGATGACCCATGGAACCGACATGAAAGGAATCCCGGCGGGGTAGCGTAATCTCGGGATGGGTCGCCTAGAATCCTTAAAACCAAAAACCGCTGCGAATGAGTCAAGTTTCTAAGAACCGGCTTGATTTCCGATTGATGATTGTTGATTGTTGATTTCTGAGGTGAGCTTGCTGGGTGCCCAAACGCATTCCCAAGCTCACCTCAGAAATCAACAATCGGGAATCGGCAATCCTCAATCCTCTTGGGTCTGAGGCGACGCCTCGCTAGAGTCTGATTCAAGGAGCAGCGACAACACACGTAAAACCGGATAAACATGAAAAAGTTAGGAACGATGGCAATGGCAGGAATGATGTGGGGCGGAATGGCGGGGACCGCCTGGCCGGCGGCCAGGCCGGCGGACCTGAGGTGTGAGTACCTGGACAATCCGCTGGGGATCGACGTGGTCAAGCCGCGCTTGAGTTGGGTGATGGAAAATTCAGAATCGGAAATCCCGCGGGGAACAAGGCAGACGGCCTATCAGGTGCTGGTGGCGTCTAGCGAGAGGCTGTTGGCGCAGGACACGGGCGATCTGTGGGACAGCGGGAAAGTGGCGGGCGCGCAGAGCAACCAGCTCGAGTACCGGGGCAAGGCGCTGGCATCACGCCTGCGCTGCGAGTGGAAAGTGCGGGTGTGGGACCAGGATGGCAAGCCCTCGGCCTGGAGCCAGCCGGCATCCTGGGGGATGGGCCTGCTGCAACCCGGCGACTGGACGGCCACCTGGATTGGCCATGACGCGGCCTATCAGCCGTCGCCCGAGGTGGCTGCGGATGACCGGCTGTTCAATGTGCAGGGTTTGCAGTGGTTCAGGATGCCGGGGGATAAGGCCGGGGTGAACGCCTGTTTCCGCAAACGGGTGGATCTTCCCGCCGATCGCCCGATCCGCCGCGCGGTGCTGGCACTCTATGCCTATCATTTTTGTGAGGCCGCCGTCAATGGCACGGCGATTGGCACGGGCGCGCATTGGGAACGCACCGCACGCCTGGACGCGGGCAAGGCCCTGCATGCCGGAGCCAACGTGGTGACGCTGGTGGCGAGTCATACGGATCCGTACCCGCCGGCGGTGATCGGGCGCTTGGTGGTGCAGTTTGCGTCCGGCGATGATCTGGTGGTGCCGGTTGACAAGACCTGGAAGGTCTCACCTGAACCGGCGGCCAACTGGCAGAAGCCTGACTTTGATGACGCGGCCTGGCCGAATGCCGAGGCCGGCGGCTATCAGTTTGGCAATCTTGCTGACATCGCCCGCGTGCCCGCGCCCTATCTGCGCAAGGACTTCAGCGTCGCCCAGGCCGTGAAACGGGCCACGGTCTATGTCACCGCCTTGGGTGCCTATGAGTTGCGCCTGAATGGCAAGCGCGTCGGCAAGGATGTGTTGGCTCCCGGCTGGACCGAGTTCCGCAAGCGGGTGCATTACCAGACGTATGACGTGACGGCACAGGTTGGGCCGGGTGCCAACGCCATCGGTGCCATCCTGGGCGACGGTTGGTATGCCAGCGACCTCGCCCATCTCGGCAGACGCAATGTCTATGGCGGCCGCCCGCGCTTCCTGGCGCAACTGGTGATGGAACTCGCAGATGGCACCACGCAGGTGGTGGTCAGTGACCCGACTTGGAAGGCATCCTATGGTCCCATCAAGCATGCCGACCTGCTCATCGGTTGCGAGTACGACGCGCGCCTGGAGATGGCGGGTTGGGACCAGGCCGGGTTCAATGACAAGACCTGGCAGCCGGTGGAAACCAGCGCCGCGGATGAGGGCCAAGCCGATGTAACAAACATCGTCGCGCGAGCCGTGAAGGACGGCCGCATCGCGCTGAAGGTCGAAAACGAGTTGTTGGGCAGCGACCCGGCTCCCGGACAAGTGAAGGCCCTGGTGCTTGACTATCAGATGGGCGGCAAGCAGGAGACCAAGGTGGTGGACGAGCATGGCTTGTTGGATCTGAATGGCGCGGACCTCAGGATCGTCCGGGCGAGATATGGCAAACGCTCTAACAACGAGCAGCGCTTCCGGGTGCAGGCGGCGGTGGCCGAGCCATCGCGGGTGATGAACGAGCTTCCGGCGCTCAAGGTCACGGAGCCGAAGCCGGGGTGTTGGACGTTTGACCTGGGCCAGAACATGGTCGGCTGGGTGCGGCTCAAGGTGCGGGGCACTGCCGGGCAGCGGCTCACGGTGCGTCATGGCGAGAAGATCAACGCGGACGGCACGATATACACCGCGGCGTTGCGCAGTTGTCCGGCAACCGACTATTTCATCCTGTCCGGCAAGGGCGAGGAAACCCTCGAACCCTGCTTCACCTTCCACGGCTTCCAATATGTGGAGGTGCGCGGGCTCACGGCGAAACCGGATCCCGGCATGGTCACCGGCATGGTGGTACACACGCCGATGCGGCGGACCGGCAGTTTCGAGTGTTCCCATCCGCTGTTGAACCAACTCTATAGCAACATCATCTGGGGGCAGAAGGGCAACTATCTGGAAGTGCCCACGGATTGTCCGCAGCGCGATGAGCGCATGGGCTGGACCGGCGACACCCAGTTCTTTGCTCCCACGGCGGCCTATAACTTCGACGTGGCGGCCTTCTTCACCCGCTGGCTGCAGACCTGTGAGGATAACCAATCGGGCGACGGCTCCTTCCCGCATGTGGTTCCCGACATCATGGGCGGCGGCGGCGCCACGGCCTGGGGCGATGCCGCCTTGTTATGCACCTACAATATCTATCATGCCTATGGCGACACCCGGATTGTCGCGGAACGCTTTGACGCCATGGAGCGCTACATGAAGTGGCTGGACGGCAAGACCAAGGACGGCATTTCCAAGGTCGGCGGTTTCGGTGACTGGCTGAATGCCGGCGGCGGCGCCAAGGCGGAGGCCATGGACACCGCCTATCATGCGTATCTGGCGCGGATCATGGCGGCAATGGCCAAAGCCATCGGCCGTGAGGATGACGCCCGGCGTTATGCCAAACTGCATGATGAGGTCAAGGCCGCGTTTGTGAGGGAATTCCTCCAGGCCGACGGTTCGCTCAAGGATTGCAGTCAGACGGGATATGCGCTGGCCTTCACGATGGACCTGTTGCCGGCAAACATGCGTGCCAAGGCCGCCGCAAAATTCGTGGACGAGATCAAGCGTTTCGACTGGCACCTGGCCACGGGCTTCATCGGCACGCCGCGGCTGTTGCCGGCCTTGAGCGCGGCGGGCCGCGATGACGTCGCCTACCGGCTGCTGCTCACTGACACCTATCCGTCGTGGTTGTTCCCGGTGAAGAACGGCGCCACCACCATGTGGGAGCGCTGGAACGGCTGGACCCCTGATCAAGGGTTCGGCGATATCGGCATGAATTCCTTCAATCACTATGCATTCGGCGCGGTGGGCGAGTATCTGTATGGCGGAGTGGGGGGCATCAAGGCGGCAAGTCCGGGATACCAGAAGATCATCATCAAGCCGGCCATCGGCGATGGATTGACCTGGGCCAAGACCTCATTCGTGTCCGTGTATGGCCTGATTGCCAGTGACTGGAAACGGGACGCGGGTCGGCTGACGATGGACGTGACGATTCCGCCCAACACCACCGCAACGGTCCATGTGCCCGTCCCGGCGAAGGCAGGCGAAGGCGGAGCGGCCACGGCCGCGGCGGCTGTGACCGAGTCCGGCAAGCCCGCCGGGAAATCCCCAGGCGTGAAGTTCCTGCGCATGGAAAACGGCGCTGCGGAGTATGGCGTGGAGTCGGGAGTCTATCATTTCGCATCCGGCCAATAACATGAGACTGGCACCTATCCTCTGCCTGGGATCACTGTGGGCGACATCGCTGGCCACGCTGGCCGCCGCGCCGCCGGAACCCGCTCCCGCCGCGCCGGCGCAGGACATGGTCCTGTGGTACGGCCAGCCGGCTGGCGAGTGGCTCGAAGCGCTGCCGCTCGGCAACGGCCTGCTGGGCGCGATGGTCTTCGGCGGCACCCGGCACGAGCGCATCGCGCTCAACGAGTCCTCTTTCTGGTCCGGGCGGCCGCATGACTACGACGATCCCGAGGCGCACCAGCATCTAACGGAAATTCGCGACCTGGTTTGGGCCGGGGAATTCCAACAGGCCGAGAAGCTGGCCGACGCCCATTTCTATGGCCGGCCCGCCGCCCAGCAGGCCTATCAACCACTGGGTGACCTGCTGCTTGCCTTCGAGGGCGACGACCCGGTCGGGGATTACCGCCGCGAACTCGATATGGCACGCGGCGTGGCCAGGATCAGTTGCCGCGCCGGGGGCGTGGGCCTCACCCGCGAGGTGTTTGTCAGCTATCCGGACCGGGTGCTGGTCGTGCGCATCACCGGTGACAAACCCGGCGGCGTTTCGCTGCTTGCCCAACTCAAGAGTCCCTATCAGGAACACGTCACCGCCGAGCCCGGCAAGCTGGTGCTGGACGGTTGTTGGAAAGGCCCGATTCCCGTGAACAACTGGCTGATCGCCCCGGTGGAGGGCACGGGCCTGCGCTTTCAGACCGCGCTGCTGGCGCTTCCCGAAGGCGGCGGTTCAGAAGCCGTCGACTCGGGCATCCGCATTCGCAAGGCCGATGCGGTCACCCTCGTCCTAACAGCCGCGACCAGTCATGTGAACTACCGCGACATCAGTGGCGACCCGGCGGCCGTCTGCGGGAAGGCGCTGGCCGCCGTGGCGGGCCAGGACTACGCGACGTTGCTGCGGCGCCACGAGGCCGACTTCCGGGCCTTGATGTCGCGGGTCCAACTGAACGTCGGTGACGCCTCGCAGGGGCGGAAGCCCACCGACCAGCGCATCATGGCGCTGCGTGCCGGCGGTGGCGATGCGAACCTGGAGGCGCTGGCCTTCCAATTCGGCCGCTATCTGCTGGCCGCCAGCAGCCGCGCCGGGGGCCAGCCGGCCAATCTCCAGGGGATCTGGAATGAAGCGGTTTCCCCGCCCTGGGGCAGCAAATATACCATCAACATCAACACGGAGATGAATTATTGGCCGGCGGAGGTCTGCAATCTATCCGAGTGTCACCAGCCCTTGTTCGACATGATCAAGGACATCGCGGTGACCGGCGCGAAAACGGCCAGGACGTACTACGGCTGCGAGGGCTGGGTGACCCATCACAACACCGACCTGTGGCGCGGGACGGCACCGGTCGATGCCGCGTGCTACGGGATGTGGCCGATGGGCGGAGCCTGGCTGTGCCGCTATCTGTGGGAACACTATGCGTTCACCGGTGACCGGCAGTTCCTGCAGGCGAATTATCCACTCATGAAAGGCGCGGCAAGGTTTTTGCTAGATATGATGGTGGAGCACCCCAAGCATGGCTGGCTGGTGACTCCGTTCTCGATGTCGCCGGAGCATGACTTCATCGATGGCAATGGGAAGGCGGCGTTCCTCTCGCCGTCGCCGACGATGGATATAGCCATCACCCGGGACCTGTTCACGCACTGCATCGAGGCGACACGGGTGCTGGGCGTGGACGCGGATTTCCAGGATCAACTGGTGGCCGCGCTGAAACGGCTGCCACCCTATCAGGTGAACCGCCGCGGCCACCTCCAGGAGTGGCTCGAGGACTGGAAGCCCGGCGCCATGGGGCACAACATGTCGCCGTATTTCACCTTCTTTCCCGGCACGTCCATCACCCGTCGCAGCGCCCCGGAACTGGTGGCGGCCATCCAAAAATGGATGGACCAGCGCCAGCGCGGCGGAGGCTGGCCGCTGGCCTGGGACATCTGCCTGTGGGCCCGCCTGGAGCGGGGCGACCAAGTCGCGGCGTGTGTGCGGCGGATGGTCGGCCACTCGCTGGCGCCCAACCTGCACAACCGCGGCTCCAACCAATCCGATGGCAGCTTTGGCCTGACGGCCGGCATTGCCGAAGCGCTGCTGCAAAGCCAGGCGGGTGAAATCAGCCTGTTGCCGGCCCTGCCGACGAGTTGGCCGGACGGCGCGGTGAGCGGGTTGCGGGCCAGGGGTGGCTTCGAGCTCACCATGCGCTGGAAGGCTGGCCGCTTGGAGTCGGCGGAGATCCGCAATCCGAATGCGGCGGTCGCCAGGGTGCGCTACGGTGAGCGCACTGCGGAGTTATCGTTCAAGGCCGGGGAGCCCATTCGTCTCGACGCCGGGCTCACCAGCGTGAAGTAGTTTTGGCGAGAAACACGCAACCACCCGAAGATGCTGTTTTTCATTAACCTTATGCACCATCAACCAACCATCCCAGCGACGGAGATCGATCTAACAACCACGAGGAAGTGCCCGCACCGGGCGCGTTCGAATAGCTCCGCATGCCACCGGACCGCGGGTTTGGTCCGGAAGTTATGTTGTTTGCTGGCCATGGCCGGGGGCGTCACCACCAGTGTTCTGGCGAAAGATCTGGTGCCCGCCATCAGCACCCGCAAGGATGGCAAGACGGTGGCCAGGTTCAGCGAAGTCGGCACTGGCACTTGGACCATCCCGGCGGGTGTCACCTCCATGGAACTGTTAGTGGTCGGCGGCGGCGGGGGCGGCGGCGGAGCAGACGGGGCCCAGGGTGGCGGCGGCGGCGGGGGCGGAGTGTCTTACACCGCGAGTCATGGGGTGACTCCCGGCGCCCGCGTGGATCTAACAGTCGGCGGCGGCGGTGCCGGTGGGGCGAGTGGCGTGGCGGGTGGTGATTCCGCCTTCGGCGCGGTGCTTGCGAAAGGTGGCCATCCCGGCACGGATGCGGTGGGAGGGGAGGCGGGCGCGCCCACGACCCATGCCGGTGGGGCCGAGATGGGTGGCGGCGGTGGCGCGGGCGAAGCGGGCGCCTCGAAATGGCATACCAATGCCAAGGGTGGCGATGGCCTGCGTTGCGCGATCACCGGCACGGCCACTTGTTATGGCGGCGGCGGCGGCACCATGTACGGCGGCCCCGGCGGTGCCGGTGGTGGCGGCGCCGGTTCGGCGGATGGATCCATCGCGGGTTCGGATGGTCTTGCCACCAAGGGCGGCGGTGGCGGCGGCGGTCGCAAGGCCAAGGCCGGCAACGGCGGCTCGGGCGTCGTCATCGTGGCGTATCTGCTGCCCGGCACCACCCTCGCCACCGCCACCAGCAAGCCGGCTGGGCTGGCGGGGCAGTTGGATACCTACAACGTGGCGTGGGATTCCCCCGGCGGCTCATCTAGCAACTCGATGCCGCTGGGCAACGGCGACATTGGCATCAACGCGTGGGTTGAAAACAATGGCGACTTGGTGATTTATGTTAGCAAGACGAATGCCTGGGATGAGAACGCGCGGTTGTGCAAGATCGGGCGGGTGCGGGTGAAATTCGATCCCCCGTTGAGTGCGGCGACGGTCTTCCAACAGGAATTGAAACTCAGGGACGGAATGATTGCCATCACCTCCGAAGCGCGGAATGCCGACCTCAAGGTCCGCCTGTGGGTGGATGCGAACCAGCCGCTGGTCCGTGTTGAGGCGGAATCAGCCGCGGAGGTCTCATGCCGGGCGGCGGTGGAGTTGTGGCGCTTGCGCGAGCGGCCGTTTGGTCCCGATGACTCCCACTCCGGCAATGGGGTGGGTCAACTGGACTGCAAACCCACCATCACCCCGGATGTGGTGGTGGCTTCGCCGGCACCGGGGGTGATCTGGTATCACCGCAACAACCGCTCGATCCATGATGCCGTTCTGAAAACCGAAAACCTTGGCACCGTGATCGGCAAGTATCCCGATCCGCTGTTGAATCACACGTTCGGCGCGAGCCTGCGGGGCACCGGAATGGTGCAGGATGGCCCGCAAGCCGTGCGATCTAACAAACCCGCCAAACGCCACGAGTTGGCGGTGTGCGTGCTCGCGGAGCGGATGCCGACGGCCGACGCCTGGCTGAAGAAACTGCAACAGGTCGAGCGGGACGCCTGGCGCACCGGGTTTGAGAAATCGCGGCAGGAGACTGCGGCCTGGTGGTGGCGTTTCTGGAATGAAAGCTGGGTGATCGTCGAAGAAAATGCCGGTGCCGCGGCGACCGAGCTGTCGCCGGTGACCCAGGGCTACCTGCTGCAACGGTTCGTCGCGGCGGCGGCCGCGCGCGGCGGGTCGCCGGTCAAATTCAACGGCACGATTTTCACGGTTCCGGCAAATCCGAGCGCAGCCCCTGACACGCCGGACGGTGATCCGGACTGGCGGCGCTGGGGTGGCAACTACTGGTTCCAGAACACGCGCCTCGTCTATTGGCCCATGCTGGCAACCGGCAACCATGACATGATGTTGCCCTTCTTCCGGATGTTCAAGGAGGCGATCCCCCTGAGCATGGCCCGCACGCAGGCCTACTACAAGTTAGAGAAAGCCGCCGTCTTTCCGGAGACCATGTATTTCTGGGGCCTGCCCAACATCGGCGACTACGGATTGAACAACCCGGGCCCCGAAATGGCCAGCACCTACATCCGGCGCCACTTCAACAACGGCCTCGAGCTAACAGCCATGATGCTCGAGTACTACAACTATACCCGCGACGAGACTTTCCTCCGCGACACGCTCCTGCCCGTGGCCGCTCCGTTGGTCGCGTTCTTTGAACTCTATTGGCCGAAACGTGACTCTAACGGGAAAATCATCTTCGAGCCCTCACAGGCGCTCGAGACCTTTCAAACCGTCACCAACCCGTTGCCGGACATCGCCGGTTTGCACTATGTGCTGCCGCGCCTGCTGGCCCTGCCGGAGAAGACCACCACCAAGGACCAGCGTGCCCGCTGGCAGCGCATGCTCAAGCTGTTGCCCCCGATCCCGCTGGCGGAGGTGGACGGGAAGAAGGTCTTGCTCCCGGCCGCCGTGCATGGCGGGGCGGCGAACTTCGAGAACCCCGAGTTATATGCCGTGTTTCCATACAAGCTCTACGGGATTGGCAGCCCGGACCTCGAAACCGGCCGGGCGACTTTCGCGCAGCGGACCAACCGGCAAAACAAAGGCTGGTGCAAGGACAGCATGCAAGCCGCCTGCCTCGGGCTCGGCGAGGAGGCGGGCAGGTTGCTGGCGGCCCGGGCGAGGGATCTCAACAAGGGGGCCATGTTTCCGGCATTCTGGGGGCCCAATTTTGACTGGGTGCCGGATCAGGACCATGGATCTAACATTCTGAGCACCTTGCAGCTCATGTTGCTCCAGTACGACACGGCGTCGCCCCCGGATTTCAGCGGGAAAGGCGGCGGCAAGATCTTCCTGCTGCCGGCTTGGCCGAAGACCTGGAATGCCTCGTTCAAACTGCATGCGCCATCTAACACCACCATTGAAGGCGAAGTGCGTGGCGGCAAAGTGACAGCGCTCAAGGTGACCCCGCAATCCCGCGCCGCGGATGTGGTGAACCTGTTGGAAACCGGCAAGTGAGCGTGAGTGTGGCGGGATGGAACCAGGGAAGTTCGAAGCGGATTGATGATTGCCGACGCTTGGTTTTCAGCATGCATTTGAATCGCCTCGTTGCCCACTCGCGCGGACCGACCAGTCGGCAAACTGCGGGGCGGTCGGCCAACCTGTGAGTTTTGCTGACAGGCAGAAAGTCCTTGCAGCCGGGCCACGGTTCCGCCAATTCGTGAATGGATTAAGCGCTAACGAATCCAAGACCCAGCCTGCGGCGCGTCAATCCTTTCCCAAGCACCCCTTCCCGCAAAGGAATCTCCCGGCAACCAATCGCGCACGTTACTACTCAGGTCCGCTTCTTTGAAGATGCATCAAGAGGATGACAGAATCATTTTTTGACAGAATCATTGGAAGAATTCGCATATCCGACGAGGAATAGCCGTTGATGAAAGGGAAGGCAGGCGGATGGACCGCGATTGCCCAATTCCAATCCTCAATGGTAGTTACAAGAAATCAATCTATTTTTCGCTGGCGCTCGTGGCATGAAGATCTACTCTGCGGTCAAGGGTCGCCCCGTGGGGGGGCTACCTGAGTAGTAACGAATGTTGGAAGTTGAATGTTGGAGTGGTGGTGCGGAGCGCCGGCTTCAGCCGGCGAGTCTATATGGAGCGCGGGCTTGCCTGGCCTTCGTAGCTGCAGCGAAGTAGCCCATTGGCGCATGCGAGCGGGGTGCCCATCATCCTTGGCTCGCCGGCTGAAGCCGGCGCTCCGTTGCTTGTGCCGAGGCGCAGCAGGAGCGGCCCTCTTGCACGGGCCGATTGGTGAATGAAAATCCGCGTCCAAGCCAAGGACTGGTGAGTAAGCATGGACGCGGCTGTGACAATTCTTGGTCTTACTTGATCATTGAATGTTGGAAGTTGAATGTTGAATGTTGAAATCCTCGGCGTGAAGAATGGTGTAGCA
>JAPLUI010000340.1 GCA_026397725.1 Verrucomicrobiota bacterium
GCTTTTCCACCCGTTTCGCAAGCTCTGGGTGCTCGATCATTCACCAAAGTTAATCTGGCCCCCGATTCTCGGCCATTTCACGTTGAAATCTGTCTAGTTTTGCTCCGGCAAAAAATCTAGTTTTGAACCGTCGCCGACAGACGCCAAAGCGGCTGCTGATCTCGCGAGGTTGTTCTACGACTTCCTCCCGGCATCGGGTGCTCGCTCGTGGTTCGGTTATGTGACTTTCCAAACGGTAGCGATGCAAGTTGGCGTCGGAGAATTCTGGGCCGGAGGCAGCAAGGAGCCTGCGCTCGCCAGGTTGTTAGAGCAGACCTTGAAGCAAAAGCGCAACCGGTTTGAGGACCTTGTCCTCACGATTGTGTCGGCGGGCATCAAGCATCGCCGCAGCAAGAAAAACGAAGTTAGAGAGGCTGAAATTCTCGCAGTCAATCGGGTCATCAAAAACCTCGGATTCAAGTTCCCCGATCTCTGGGACCCATCGTTCCTGGCATCGCTGGAAAGAGATCCAACGCCACCTACGGAACCACCCGCGACGTCAGTCCGCTACGGACCTTCATCACCTGGTGCGATCCAGGCCGAACTGCCCGCTCTGCGCGCGGAGTTCTACCGACTCGCCGGTGCAAGGGATCGGCAGGCGGCAGGCATCGCCTTGGAGAAGCTCCTCTATCGGCTTTTTCAGCTATTCGATCTGAATCCACGGGGGGCCTTCCGCCTCACGGGTGAGCAGATCGACGGGACATTCATCTTGGACCACGAGACTTACCTGCTTGAGGCGAAATGGGAGGCCAAGCCGGTCAGCGAAGCCGCGTTGCTCACGTTTCGCGGCAAGATCGAAGGCAAGTCGGGTTTCACGCGCGGCCTGTTCCTTTCGATCAACGGCTTCACTGCCGAGGCCTTGGCTGCGATCACCCGTGGCAAGCAGCCGACCTTCATTCTTGCGCACGGTGCCGACCTCAGCCCGGTCTTTGAGCAGGCGATCCGTTTTGATGACCTGCTTCGCCAAAAGGTGAGAAACCTTGCCGAGACAGGGGAGATGCTCACCCGGGCCAAAGAACCATAATTCCATGCTGGGCAAATAAATACAACTGCGAAACCACCGCGTAAATATTCAAGCTATGGGCCGTGACCTTACTCTCTATCCTCGCAAAGCGTCGAGATCAGACATAAAGGATTATCTGGAGTCTCTAGCTTTCCAAAGGTGCGAACACTTTTGGGAATGGCCCGAGGGCACCTTGAACTACTCCTGGTTCGATGATCAGGATTTCCGCTCAATCGATGGTGTCTCAGCGGACATCTAACCGGTCGAAGGTGACGATAAGGGGATAACGGGAAACGACTGGGTACTGCACGTCCGAAATCTTTACGGTGCTAGTTGGCATGACGTCAATATGCTCAACGAGGTGCTACGAGGCGCAAGAAAGCGATTTGGTGGAATCATCAAGGGGGATTACGGCACCAACAGATATGCACCACTATGGAAGGATGAGAGCACGCCAATCAGTCGAGGCGTTTCTTCGGTGTTTCGGCGTGTCACTCAGGATATGAGCGCCGTCAGGTTTGCGTTGCCGGACTCCGCATTGACATCCCCGAGCCCTGGGGATTCAACTTCGAAGAAGATCCGCCAATTCATTGATTTTACTAAGACTCAAGATCCATCGAGAGTGATCTATAACGGACTGGTGCCATTTGATCATTGAATGTTGGAGCTGTGTTGCGGAGCGCTGGCTTCAGCCGGCGTGTCTGCATGGAGCGCGGGCTTGCCTGGCCTTGGTAGCTGCAGCGAAGTAGGCCATTGGCGCATGCGAGCGGGGCACCCATCATCCTTGGCTCGCCGGCTGAAGCCGGCGCTCCGATGCTTGCGTCATCGCCAGCAGACCATCCTTACCTTCGCCCAAGAATCTCGATTCTGTAAAATCTGGCCGCCGCAGATAGGTCCGGGTCCGATATTCCGATTTCGTCTCCATTGCCTTCCACCCGCGATCCGGCAAGCTCCGTCCAATTCATCATGTCTTTGGAGCATTGGACTCGGTACCGGACTTGCGGTTGCCCAAGCCACTTCAGGACGAACCCGGATTGCGATTTCCTGGCCATGGTCGGCCTAAAGAATGAAGTGCTGGAAAGCGGATTGGTCTGTGCCATCGACTCCATCCAGTTGCTTTGTCCGTCGTGGTCCGGGTCCTGTTCGGGGGCACCGAGCGGGTTGTCGAGGCCACCGAAATGCGTCATCTCCCATTGATCCGGCATTTCATCACCATCCATATCTCCCGGAGTTGCGGCTTCAGAGACTTGTACCCGGAAGAACCCCCGGGGTCCACTGGCCACGATGCCGGCCACTCGATAATCCCCCTCGTTCCGAAGCAGCGGAAGATCGACCCGATGCCATGTGACCAGATCCACACTTCCCTCCACCACATACCGCAATCCGGTCACGCACGGGCCGTATTTCAACTCGAGCCCCGCCATGGTTGCTGACTTCATGATCTCGGTGTGGAAACGGGAATTCCCGTTGTTGGGATCCAGGTTGGCCAGGAACTCGAGCCGGTTCGTGACTCCATCCCGGTCGGGATCATCCGTCCCATCGAACCGCAAATCGCCGAAATGCGTCATCTCCCATTGATCAGGCAATTCGTCACCATCCGCATCTCCCGGTGTGGCGGCTTCAGAGACTTGTACTCGGAAGAACCCCCTGGGTCCACTGGCCACGATTCCTGCCACTCGATAATCCCCCTCGTTCCGAAGCAGCGGAAGAGCGACCCGATTCCATGTGACCAGATCCACACTGCTCTCCACCACATACCGCAACCCGGTCACGCACGGGCCGTATTTCAATTCAAGCCCTCCCATGGTTGCTGACTTCATGATCTCGGTGTGGAAACGGGAATTCCCGTTGTTGGGATCCAGGTTGGCCAGGAACTCGAGCCGGTTCGTGACTCCATCCCGGTCGGGATCATCCGTCCCATCGAACCGCAGATCGCCGAAGTGCTCAATCTCCCAAGCGTCGAGCAACCCATCTTGGTCCATATCAGGAAGCTCCAACTCTAAACCGCTGATACGGAAGAATCCAAGCGCATCGCTCACGCTGAGCGTTGCCTGATCTTTCATCGACACCGGAGTACCCGTATCGATCCATTCGCCTCCGGCCCACTTGGCCGGAGTGAGCTTCAAGTCAAGCCAAGCGGGAATGGCCGTCGCATCCCATGAAAGCTCAACCCGCCCGGAGATAGCTCCAATAATCAGGATCCATTCAACCTGTTGGTTCCTGCCGCGGATGCTCTTGTAGTATCCCGCACCGGCAATGTCACTCAGCCAGACATGGTTGATATATACCGGAACCTGAGCCATCAGTTGATCAACTCCTTGGTCAAAACCATCGGTCGTGAGCGCCGACACGCCGATCATAACATGATCGTTGAACGCATTGGATACCGCCATCTCAAGACTCCACGAAGCGGAATCATGATAGATCGAATCGTTCGCGATGATCGACACGAAATCAGGGTATGGGTAAGCAGCATCCCGCACTTGAACCAATACCGTTTTGTTTCCGTCCTGACCCGTGAGGAGATACTCGAACCTGAACATCCCGCCCTCGATCCGAGCCGGAACCCACCGGGCACCCTCCAGTGACTCACCCGCACGGTATTCCAAATTCATGGCATCACCGGGCCGCACCCGGACAGCCACCTCCAATTTTCTGTTGGCGGTTGTCACCGCGCCATCTTCGAGCATGACCTGTTCAATCACCGGAGCAGTTCGTTTGAACTCCAAATCAATCAATTTGGTGGCCGCATTGCCGGCATGGTCGGTCGCCACCACCTCAATCGAGTAGTGACCATTGGCCTTGGCCGAAACAGCCGCGGTTGGCGAACCCGCATTGGCAATCACCACCAGCTCCTTGTTGGCACCAACCGCCCGCCATAAGACCGAAGCAAGACCGCTGTGTTCCTCGATTACGGATGCCGGGAAAGCAGTCACGTCGGCGATGCTCGCGGAGGATGCCACCGTAAGAACGGGAGCTATGTTGTCGAACCGCCACGGCCCGAAGCGGGCAACCGCGCTCGCATTCCCGGCCAAGTCATGCGAGCGCGCAAGCAACCAGTATTCGCCGCATCCGGCATAAGGCTTTAGCGTCGGCAGGAAACCCACCCGATCCACTCCGTCCAAAGTGTCATGCTCATCGTTCGTCCACAATATCGAGTAGGTCGGCGCATGGCCCGAGTTGTCGAGACACGGATTCCAGTCAAACGAAACCTGCGGTGCGGGCGACCACACGCCGATGGTCGGGGTGGCCCTGGCCAAGCTCGGAACACCAGGAGGTGTGGCATCCACTACCCATTCACTCACGGTTGGTGCCGAGGCATTCTGCCACGTCCCTGCAGCATTCGCTCCCAGCACCGCCAACCGATGCGGCCCATTCGCCAAGGCCTGGAGATTCAATGGTTGCGACACCGGAGCCGGCGTGCTCCAAGGAGCACCATCGAGGGCATAACGATATTCTGTGATATCATAACCGCCGACCGTGAGCGAGAGCGAAGTCCGGTTGGAGATTCCGACCGGTGGTACCGCCACCCGTGCCACCGGCCAATCCGTGATCTCAATCTCCAGTGCCGTCCCGAAGTCAACACTGTACGGGGAAATCTCGCCTCGTGGGTAAGCCAGCACCAGCCCGGTCTGGGAGACATCCAGGGCAAACACGGCTTTCCCCGGTGTCTTGGCGACGAATGTCACCGTGCAGAATCTCACAAACTGCCCGTCGCCCAATCCTTCCGTGAGTGTGACCCCTCCCAGTTCATCGATCCGGCCCGCGGCCTCATAGCCACTCACAAATCCCAAGGATTGGTACACCGGGTCAACTGCCTGCTCAGGATCGAACGCTCCATCGAGTCCGACCAGGGAATCATCGAAGAAGAAATCCACCGCCCCGCCCAAAAACCCCGGGGCCGTGGGGTCATTCTCCCTCGCCCAAACCACAACCTCGAACTTGCCCCCGGCACTCACCGGATCGCCCGGTCCTTCCAGCGCGAACTCAAGGAGTGGCGGAGGCAGCACGTCGTCGATCTGAACCGAAAGCGGCGAGGTCAGCACGGCGAGCGGACTGACCACTCCAACCGGCGAAGGAAGCACCGCACCACTCGCTCCGGGGCTCAACTGGATCGTGGCTGGGCCGGCTTGCAAGGCGCGGAATCGCAGCGTCCCGAATGCCACCGGAACGCCGTCACCCACTCCCTCCGCCAACCCGATCCCGGACAATCCTGTAATCGACCCATTCCCAAACACGCCCTCCGTGGTCACGGCGTTGAACGGCGCGTTCACAATCCGCGCCGCATCGGCTGGTGAGACCAACTGGAGACGCGACGCATCCCAATTCACATTGAACGATGCACCGAGAATACCCCGCACATCCACGACGTTCTCTTGCATCATCAGGTAAACCTCGAAAGTATCCCCTTTCGAGACCTTCGTGCCTTCTACCAGCAATTCGGCCGTAACGATATCCGCCCGGCCCCGCTCGATGCTCACCTCGTCGATGTTCCATCCGCAAAAATCATAGGCATAGAACTGCGGACCGGTGGAGAACCGGACGTACACCGTGGGCTGGCCGGCAGCCACGTCGCTGATGTCAAAGCGTACCTTTTGCCAGGCCTGATCGATCACCCCGTTGCGACCGTTCGCCCAAATCACCTGCCAATTCAACCGATCCTTGCTGACCGCCACCGATGCCATGGCCCAGCTTCCGGTATCGATCTGCAACCAGCGGTGGAAGCTCAATTCAACCCGCTCCTCCCGTGAGCAGTCGATCGCGGGCGACACCACCTCATAGGCACGCAGCAGATTGGGCGGCATGAACTCGTTTGGCATGAACGCGAGGATCCGGTTGTCCGCGCCGGGAGAAACATCCTCCGTCGGCGCTCCGACGGAATTGACCTCTGCCGCCGCCACTCCCCAACCATCCGCCGAAAACCCTTCCCAGCCGCGGTCTCCGGAAAAGTCATCGACAAACGGGAATGCGTGTGCGGTTCGGAAGGCCGCCACCCACGACCACGGGCTCCATTTCGCCTCCAAGCCTGCCCCCGGAGCATCCTTCACCCGCATGCGCCAATAGTAGCGGGTATTCCCGGCAAGCACTCCCGTCGGCACCTGCACCGTCAGTTGGGAAGCTGCCACTCCGGAGTCCCAGAGGATGGACATGAAGAGGGAATCCGCAGACACCTGCCACTGCACCGCACCCAAAATCTCCGGTCTGAATCCGGCGGGCAGGGCCCCCGCAAGTGTCGGCTCCAACCCGACCGCCTGATTGTTCTGCGGCGACACCGGGGTTGGTTGTCCCGGCACCGAGTTGGTGACATCCACGAGCGCCCGATTGCTATGGATCGTTCCGTCTTGGATCTCCAGCCACTGTGCTCCGTAACTCATGAAAAACATCGCATCGCCATAGATACGCCTGCCGGAGTCCTCGAATCGAATCGGCAGCAGGTCCGAAACCCCGGCGATCAGGTCACTCGTCTCGATCAAGGGGGTCCCGGCGTAGTCGGTCTTGAGGTTCCCGAAGACATCGATCGCGGTGACTATGAGCGCCACCGGTTGCCTGGTCTGTACCGCCGCCGGGGCAACCACCGTGAACGAACCCAAAGCACCCGGCAACACCGTGGCACGCGTTCCACCATGCAGTTCGAGACCGGCATGTGAAACCTCCAGCACCACGCTGCCCGCCTGCTCGGAGGACACCGCTCGGAAGAGTGCCACACCTTTGGCGGCTTCCACCTGATAGCTGGCCAGCACCGAGGGATCGTCCGGGCTCGTTAGCACCAAATCGATCAGCCCGGTCGCTTCATCGACCCGATTCCCATTGGAATCGACAATCGTCACCTCCACGGATGGATTCCATATTTCCCCAGCCGTTGGGAGCAAAGGCAATCGCGTCACGGCAAGGCCTGCCGGGCTTCCGTGGGTCGTGGTGAAACGGGTCGAATACACCGGCAGGGTCTCCCCCCCGACCGTTAGCACCTCCTTGATCGTCACCATGTAATCCCGCACGCCGCCAAGTGGCAAGACCGGTTGCAGAATGATCGTCGCTCCGCCGTCCAGCAGAGTGACCAGCACCTCTACCAGTCCTCCCGCCGAATCGCGCAATTCGAACAGCGCCTTGATCTGCTCATCGCTCAAGGGGTTCCCGAACTCGTCCAGTGGCCGTGCCTCGAAGTGAATGGTAATCGCGGAATCCAATGGCATCTCGGTCTCACCGGGATGCGGCGACACCGTAACACCGGTCGCGCCGTTGTCCACCCGTACCAAGGCCCGCTCGATATTCGACCGCAGCCCGGCACCATCCACCGCATACACCCTCAGCCACACCATTTCATCCACTCCGGATGCCGGTTGGCTATACCAACTGACCGCGTATGGAGAGGCCGACACCGGAGCGGCGCACAGGCCCCACTCACCGTCAAATCCGTCGGTCGAGTTGAGCGAAAACTCGAAGGTCACCGTCGCGGTGTCCCCAGTGTCGCCATCCACCACCGTGGCCAAGAGCGGCACCACCCCGGCATACCAGCGATTCGGAACCAAGCCGTCCCAGCTTACCGTCGGCGGCGCCGATTTGACCGATACCGACCTCGGCAGCGAAACCCCCATGTTCCCGTGATCATCGATGGCCCGAGCCCGAATCTCGTAAGCGCCCGGCCGGGGTACCGGCCAATCGAATATATATGGTTCGCTGAGAAAGGTGTGCAGGAGATTGCCATTGAGATATACTTCCACTTTGGCGATTGCCCCATCCAGATCCTCGGCCGCCACCTCGATCGGCAACGTGTCCCCGCTGGCAACCTCGATGCCGTTTGCGGGTGTCACCAACCGCACCGTGGGAGGCGTGTCCATCACGCTCACCGTTGCGGTCCCCACCCAATCCTCGTAATGCGCCGTCAGGGTGGCTTGGCCCAGCTTGCCAGCCGCCACGATCCGGCCGCCCTCCACCCGGATGATCCCGGGGTCGGACGACTCCACCACCATCCGCTCGGGATTTGCAAAGTGGTATTCCGTCGTTCCTCCGTCCGCCATGCGCAACAATACCTTGTGCTCGTAGGTTTCTCCCACCCGCATCGCCTCCGGCAATCCGGAAATCGCCAGTCCGACCCCCAGTGTCCCCAGCGTGTCATGAACCACCGTGGGCTGGCTGAACGACATCCCTGTCACAGCGTCCGTCTTCATTGCGATTACGACCACCTGCGCCGCCATGCCAGCGGGAATCGAAACCTTGAGCGCATCCGCGAATTCAGTGGATTTGCTCCATGTGCATTGGTTCTTTGCATCGGGGTCGGGAGAATGCACCGTCACCATCCACTCGGATGCGCCTTCGTCACCATCCCTTTGGGGCAGGGCAGCCAGCCGTGTTGCCGCCACCAGCAGATCAATCATCCCGAAAGCATCCTCGGTCGATAACAACTCTACGGCCAAATCCACCATGCCCTGATTGCGCTCCGCCTCCGCCACCGCCTTATCCACCTCCGCCTGCATGCTTTCGGCATCAAGCAAATCGGGCTGCGCTGGCACCAGAAACGAACCGAACTTCGTTGCATCCCCCGATCTGAGCAACTCACGAATTGTCCAGGCAATCTCCACCGAGTTCCCTTGGGTCCGGTCGGCTTGGAAGAGCTGCGTCGGTCCCGCATGCGCGATCGAGAGTTCGGCATGCGTATTGCACATCTCGGTGATATTCGAATCCGTAGTCGGATTGCCCCCGCCAAAGTGGCTGTGGTAATCGACGACTCCGTCCGAATACTTCTTGAACAAGGCATTTCCGACGAACGGATCGGCCGTCCCATTCCGGAACATCACCTTTTGGAAGCGCTCATCCCCATGCAGGCCGAGGATCGTGAAAAGAGCCGCGGGAGCCGGCCGCTCATGGTCGATGAGCGTGCTGACAAAGTGGAACTTCGCACCCTCGTGAATCGGCACCTCGCCGCTTTGGTTCACCCATCCGATCGACCCCCGCTCCCAGACGGGGAAAGGCTCGAAAATGGTCGGGAAAGGATCGAACTTGTCTTGCAGCAGATTCGGCGCCTGCCAGTCGAGGATCGTGAACAGCAGCGGGGCCAGTGTCGATCCTCCGCCATCTTCAAGGGCCTTCTTCATCGCGTCCCGATATGCCATCAGGAAATGCGCCAACCGTGAGCCGCCGTGCGGTGACCCGATCGTGACGACGCGCCGGAAACGCCCCCGGAAAAAGTTGTCCTGGTTGGCGAATCGGGAAGGATCTTCTTTCCCGGCCATCTCATCTTCACCGGCTTTGCAGAGCATCCTCAACAACACGCCACCCTGACTGTGTCCGACCACGTCATAGCGGGTCATCGCCCAGCGGCTTCGCATTGGCTGCTCCAACTGCCGCTTCAGTTCGTCGGAAAGCATCGGTGCCAGTGCCTCCAGATTGAACGTCGTGTTCTGCTTGTAGCCGTTGTGTTGCCGCGGTGCGTCCGCGACCAAGTCCTGTCCATAATCGACCATGATCACCCCGTCGGTGAGTCCCTGTTTTTCCAGTTCCTCCAGAAACTTTTCGTCCCAACTGCTGTTGTCCGCATTGTATCCATGCACCAGCGCCACGGGCGGGCGCCCGATCCGAAACGGCACCTCACCCACCACTGTATTCGACCCATCCACCCGCGTCACCACCAATTTCATTTCGATCTCCTGCGAGGCCCCGATGGCCGGCCAATGAAGATCACTTTCCGTCATGGCTCCGAACAGCAGGAATACCTTTCCATCAACGGCACACGTCGCGAGTTCGAACTCGTGAACCCGCAATGCCGGAACCGCCGGTTCCCATGCGCCAGAACCTGTCGCCGACAATCCCGCCGCGATTTGGATCCTGCCGACACTGGCATGGGTTTGCCCAACCCCGCCTGCCGCCTCCACAGCCACGCGGTAACGACTTGTTCCGGAGTCCAAACCGGACAGCCTGAAGAGCAGTGGCGTGACCCCGTCGGCAATCACTCCCTGGACCGGACGATAATTCCCTTTCTGCGTCAAAAGGTCCGGAGCGCATCGCACCAGCACCGGGTCGTCGAGACTCCCGGGACTGCTTGTTTCCCAAACCGTGCTGCATGCTTCAATCGCATAACAGGTCCCCTGAAATGTCGGCTGATACAAATACACTTCCGGGATCGTGCCTTGATCAACAAACACCACCGCATGGTCACCGGCCACATTCCCCACACTGACGTTTCTCAGAACGCCCTCCGCCACAATGCCGTCGCCGCCCGGAAGTTCAACCAATTGACCTCCCGAATTTCGACCGTATCTGCGCACCTCCATCGCCGACCTCTCGCTCCAGTAGATCTGCCACGTCGCTCCGACCCGGGCCAAGCCCACCGGTTGCCGCATGGCGTTGGCATGCACCATCGTCTGTTCCCTGATCCCATCCTTGATCACCACCAGCCACACATCGCCATTGCGATCAACCCAGGTGATGGCGGCCTCGCCATCGGCATAACGAATCTCCGGGGCGGATGCCGGATAGGTTTCCTCCCAACTGTACAACGGCTCCGCATCCGTGGTTTGGGCATCCGTCTTGTATCCATACACGTAACTGCCGTTCAACTCATCCTTCCGCCAGGCCACATGCGCGGTTCCGCCGGGAGCGATATCTAACGCTACCGCATTCATCTCGAGCAGCGCGGCAGACTGCGTGAACTCCCAATGAACCGTCTTCTTCTCACGGATGGAAATGTTGTTGCTCGCATCATCCACCTGCATGCGCATCACCATGAAAGACTCGGTCCCGCCGTATAAATACCGGGGAATTGCCGAACTCGCCCACACGCCAACCGAAACAAGATAGGCATTGATCTCCCCAAGCGAGTAGCCCGGAAATGAAGGCAGGTCGGTGAATAGATCCATCTGCGGCAAACTGTACAACACCGCGGCACCCACCACCGGCTGCTGCGTGACAGGGTCCAGCGCAAGGTCAATGTCGGAGAGGACGATATGCGATGCGACCAGCGGATTCACCGGCAAAAAGGAGTCCTTGAACGCGATGCCGCCGGTCGGGTTCACTTTGGCGTAGAACACCGCTTCGCGATCCGGACTGATCACCACAATGTGTACATTGCCCGCAGTATCCACTGCGATTTTTGGCTCAACCAGACCAATCGGGAAGAATCCGCGTGTTTCAATTGGGTTTTTGCCATCGCGATCCATGCGCCGATAGACCAACTCACCGTTATTCCGATAGACAAGGTGCAAGTCCCCGCCGGGGCCGATGGCCACCGCCGGCAGATCGCTCCCGCCACCCGTCAGGCGAACCCGGTCTTGCGGTTCGCCCACCGTCAGCGATGCAACCCGGGTTCCGTTCAGGTCCAAACGATAGTTGCGGCAGGTCGCGCTCAACTTGGGCGTCACCGTATAGGTTCCTTCCGCAGGATTCATCAGGTCGAGAGGTGGGAGGAAGTCATACTCGATGTCCCCATTCCCGAGCGGATCGTCCCACGCCGCGGATCCGCTCACCAGGGTGTTGGCACGCAACTCCTCCAGCGTGAGTTCCCGGCCCGGCGCGATCTGCATATCGCTGACCTCAACCGCAATCGGCCGGGGGACCACCGTCAGGAATCCGGTCTCCCGCACGAACTGATAACGCGGATCGCTTCCGCCGACAGCCTGGATCACATACGTCCCGGCATCAAGATGCGCATTGTTGTCCGCATCCTTCAAGCTAACAATCGGCTCCTGCTGGGGAACAATCTCGACCTTCTGGTCGCTTATCGGGCTCTCGGGGCTATATCCGTAATAACTGACAGTCAGATCCCTCTCCTCGCCGTATGGGCGTGCGAGCGAATCCGGCCCCACCAGAAGCAAGGGTACCTGCCCGGAAACGAACAGGGAATACTTCTGCTCAGCGTTTTGTGACAGTCCTTTATGGGTAATCACGACAGAGTAGAGCCCCTCCTGCATCTTGTCCTTGTCGATCAAGATCATTTCCACATTGTCGGTCTTGTTTGTCAGGGAGGAGTCATAGTTTGACGAGGTTCCCAGCTTGGCAGCCACCCCCAATTTGCCTGCGGCCCAGTTACCCACGTATGGCATCACATAGGGGTAATAATACGTCTTCTTGTCAGGGCTGATGATGTAAAGATCGAGGTCGTTGACCAAATTTGGGGAGCGGGCGTCCGCGCTCGTTTGCTCTGCCCCGGGCGGATCCGTCCAGCACAGCGTGGCTTTTAATGGTTCTGCCCCATTCTGCCCATTCCAAGCGACCGGATACACAACGACGGACTGCTCCTCGACCGACTGTAATGTCGCCTCTACAATCCTTGCCAGGGTCGAATCTTGCTCGTGCTCGACAATCTGCTTGGCCGCCTCCCGGACGTTGATCGCCCCCCAGCCAAATTTGTAATCAGGTCCATCGGGCGTATTGAGCACTGCTGTACCCAAGTCGTCCGCAGTATGGATCAACAAGCCCTTCAGCGTGCTCGCCGCCATCACCGGCGAAGAGGGAAACAACTTCGCATACAATTCGAGGAGTAACGCGGCGGAACCGGTCGCGTTGGGACAGGCCATCGAGGTGCCCTGGCGGGTTCCGTACCAGTTCCCGCCTTGGTTGAGATCGGTGGGATAGTCATTCAACTGCGATCCATCCGCGAGAGTACTGAAAACATCCACTCCATTCGCGACGAGGTCCGGCTTGATTCTTCCGTCGTCCGTCGGACCCCAACTTGAGAAGGCGCCAATCACCCCACCACCGGACATCTTACCATCCGATGAAAATCTCGAGATGTCCGTAACCGCACCGATGACAATTGCGTTCTTAGAGACCTTCATGCCTTCTACCGTTTCATATCCAGGCCGCGAGGATCCATCTGTCCTGGATACGTAACTCTTGGAGGAATCATCCCACCGGAAGGGACCATCGGCCTTGGGCATCGTGCTTGGATCATAGAGCACACCCTTAGTCTCATCGGTCTCATTCGAGTCGAGAAACACCCAGTCTTGATCAACTGGGCCATCGGCCCGATGATTGCCGGCAGAAACAAAGACACTGTGTGAGGGATACATTGTTATATGATCATCCAAGTCGCTTGCATCTTTGTTGTATAAGCCGAAAAGTGGATCTTCAGAGTTCGCCCCTGAATTGGCGCTTCCGCCCATCCAGCGCCAATAGGAATTTCCGCTGGGATATTGCTTAATGGTCCAACCAGTGAGATTGCCGTAAGAGTGATTTGAGATAAAGGAAGAACCCTCCACCGCCGACAACTCCGCTTCGATTGCCATTTCCCTAAGGTCCTGGTTCCAGTCGTATGCGACCATGCTTGCAAGCGGAGCCATCCCTTTTGCATTCGAATTCAGCACTCCCGCCGCTCCAATCGTCCCAGCGACGTGGGTGGCGTGGTTAATCTCCAACCCTTGGCCCGGCATCGCTTGCACGCGAGTCCCGAACTCCCCATGACCTGCTCGCACTAGACCTCCGTCCCAGATGCCGACAGTCCGTCCTTGGCCCTTGAGACCAAAGGGAGCGACCGTCGTGTCCCGGAGCAGGTTGGCCCCGGTGCTTTCCGCCGCCGACACGTTTTCTGTCGCGTAATACACCGGGCGATCACCATCGTATCGCTGAAGCTCGATCACTTGGCCGTTGGAATACACTTCGCGTATCGGGATCCCCTGCGCTTTCGCCCGGCGTTCGGCCTCTGCCTTGGCAGTCGTCATTTCCCGGCCCAGTCGGGCAATTCTCTCCTCGTGCGTCTCCTTACGAATTCCCCCGTGTTTGTCGTTCGCAGCGCCCTCTGCCACACGTGCCGGAACCGGTGCCTTCCCATCTGAAGCATCGGAAGTCGAGACCGTGAGGTTCGCCCCCGGTTCGTCATTCGCGGTGTTAACCGACCCTCGATCAGAACCGGCACTTGGCTCGCCGGGTTGCTCATCCGCCCCCTTGCCGGACACCTCCGACGTGCCCCTATCGTCCCGGGCTTCCTGGCCCGGTGGAATCGCGGCGACCAGAGGGCGACCGTCTAACGGATCCTTCCGATCCGGTTGCCGGGCGAACTCCAGCAGCAGGATCGCGGCGACCGCAATCAGCACCGCCAACGCATACCAGCGAAATTTTCTCATGCGTTTTCTCCTTTTCCGGTTAGGGTGCGGACATCACACCACCATTCCCGTATTGCCAATACGCCTGTTTTGGATCGTCCAGTCCCGTCCCACCCGGAGGGCCGGCATCCGGCGGTTTTCGCCACGGACTCACAAGGTTCCACCCGGGCAGCAGTTCGCCGTCCACCTCCAGGGGCTTGAAACCATTGAGCGTGATTTCGAAATCGGCATCCGAGTAGATCATGTAGCCCGTGCGGGCATCCAACGCTTGCGGTGCCAAATAACCCCAATGTGGCTTCCACCGCAGGATGCCGACAATGTTCCCGTTGCGCAGGAGCGCATCCGTGGATGCCATGTCGGGTTCGATGTCGAAGCCGAGAGGATTGCCACCGGCACGGATCGTGAACCCGCTGCTCACCTTCTGATCAAGCAGCAAGACATAGTGCCGCGATTCGGCCACCGCACCCCGCTTGGTGAACCGCACTTCGCCCGCCGTATCCAACGAAGCTCGCTGCGCGTCAATCGGCCGGCCAGCCGCATCCGTGGGAATGAGCAAAGCGGAGTAGCCCTGCGGCCACTGCACGCCATCCCACGCCAGCGCACAGGTGGATTCCCCATCGCCAACACCCGGCACCCGCAATTCGAGCTGCCAAATCTGCCGGGCAAGACTTCCCCGGACATCCGCATCCAGCGTGTCCCCTGCCAGATGGAACATGACACTCACCTCATCAGCGCTCACGAGCGACTCGCCGTCACTTGCGGCAAAGGCATCATTGGCTCCCGGCTTGATGCCGTAGGAGACTTGTCCGACCGACCCGCCATCAACCCGGAAATCCAAGGTCTGGACGAAATCTCCGACATTCACCGTCACTTGGGCCGGGGCGGAGGTCAATTGCCCGTCGTTGGCCGAGAAACTGAAGGAGTCGATCCCGCTGAAACCGGGTGCGGGTTTGTATCGCACTTGGAAGAACGCACCCGCGCCGACCACCGTCTCCACGGTCCCGTGTTGCGGGTAGCCCGACTGCCCCGGCCCCGGCAGAACCAGACTGAGCGGATCGCTTTCGGCATCGCTGGCCTGCAAAGTGATCGGAGTCGCGGTTCCAGCCGGGACCAAGATGCTCGTACCTTGTGCGATCGGCGCGGTGTTATCGCCGATGATTGTGAATTCAAGCGCGTTGCCATAGTCAACGGCAGTCGAATGCACCATGCCGACCGGTTGGGCAAGGGCGATGCCCGTGTCGCCTGGGCTCAGCGAGAATACGGCGCTGCCGGCCTGCACGGCTTGGAAGGTGAGTGTCGCGAACAGGAACGGGCTTCCATCGCCCTTGCCCTTGGCGACGGTGATCCCACCAAGTTCATCGATTCTGCCATCCAGCAGGGTGCCACTGGTCAAAATGCTGTTGAAAGGCGCCTTGATCACACTTGCCGCGTTGAACGCTCCGCCATACCGTGCAAGTCCCTCGGGGAAGATCACGTCCAAAGGAACCCCCGTAATCCCGGCTGCGGCGAGGCTGTCTTCCTTCACATACAAGTTGATTGCTATGGTGTCACCAACCCGGACCCGCCCAACGGGCCCCTCCAGCCACACCTGCACCTCCGCAACGTCCCCATCATTCGCTTTCCGGGGTACCGGGTCGCTCTCCTCCGGAGCCCGCGCCGCTTGCACATATTTCTTGCCATACAGGCTGATGAATTGGGTGACATCGGCATACTCGACCTTGCCGTTGTAATCGAAGTCGCACCGCGAATCCCACGTTGCGGATGAGGTGGTCTCGCGATAGTGCCCGATCATGTGGAGCAGGTCGGAGAAGTCCACATCAAGGTCGCCATCGAAGTCGCCGGGATTGGTGTTCTCGGTCGGGCTGGCGATTTGGATGATCGGAGTCACCCGCCGTTCGTCGCCGTTGCGCACGCATTTCGCCTCGACTTCAAGGAATCCGTATTGGGCAGCCGCCAGAATCGTGACCACATTACCCGCCACCGTGGCCCGCTCCGCTTGCGCAACAGTCACCTCCGTTTCGCTAGTTACTTCGACGCTCGACCCATTCGCCAGCTTCGCGAAGAATCGATAGGTGACTTTCCCGCCAGGCGCGACAGTGGTCCGCACCGGATCGGCAACCAGTTCGACGAACGTCGGTGCGGCCACTTTCAGGGTGGCGGTGGACATCCGTGGTCCTTCGGGTCCTTGGAACGTGCATGCGACCGTGATGGTTGATCCGAGCGCCGCAGCGCCATCCACGGTCACCACCGGGCCGCTGATCGTCGCAGGTGCTCCGGTCTGTAGGGACCACGCCGAATCGTTGGTGACGCTGTAGTGTCCGCCATCCACATAGACCGCTTCCGCCTCCAAGCGTAGCGTCTGACCGGCCGATACCGTTTGCACGGAGGGCATCACATCGAGGCTTCTCAAACCCTGTCTTTGATAGATGGCGGCGTAGCCTTCCGTCCAAGCCACCATCAGCGCCCCGTCGTTTTGGGTGAACTGGGCTGCGGCCGGCCCGAGATTCGACATGCTGCCGGCACTCGGCGGAGAGATCGAGTATAGGACAACTCCACGGTTGATATCGTAAATCGTTCCCTGCACCATCAGATCATCTCCGGTGGACACTCCGCCATAGAAGAGCAAGGTTCCGTCGTCGGACATCGCCACCGCGGCCTTGCCGTCCTTCGCCGGGATTTCAATCGTGCGCAGCAACTGCGGACTCAGCCGGTTGGTCAGATCGATCACGTATGCCAGGGCCTTGTCGACCGGTTCGGGCCCGTACAATCCCATCTGGTACACCTGCGCCACCACCACGCAACGGTTCTGGTTGCGGGAGACATCCATGACTCTGGTCCACTTCGCGCCCTCATATCCCGCCACGGGAAGCGTGATGCCGCTGAACTCCGCGCCACCGCTGATCAATGGATCGGGTTGGTCGGTGCGGTTGAAGATCGCGAGATAAGGATCGCCAAGCTCCGCTACGGAATCGAAGCCGATCAGGCAATCACGGATCCTGTTGGTTGTCCCTTTCGGCATGTATTTGATGGCCCGGGCATCTTTCGGATTCTCATGCACGACGGTGGGGAAATCGACGCTGATGTCCCAGAAGCGCAGATAGTCGCCATTGGTCACCATGTAGTTCCCGTCGCCGGAGATATCAAAGGTCGAGCACCCGGTGTGAACCGACTTGCTCAAGGTGCGTGCCTGCAGGTTCATGAGGTACAAGGTCTCCCCGATCCGGGTCACCAAGGTGCCGTCCTCGTCGTTGCTGAGCCTTAGCTCGTCGAACCGGTACGGCACGGTATAACCCGTCTCAAGGAACTTGTCGCGGCTCATCGAAGTACTGTCGAAACCCCAGCGGAAGATGCGCTGGGCGCTCTGCGTGACCAACCAGTGTCCGTCCTGGGTGATCTTCGCCGATTCGATCGAGTTGTTGTGATCGAGCGAACCGGTGTAGTTGCCGCGCCCAAGGTCCCAGAACTGGGCCGAGTGGAAATCGGAAACGACAATAATCGGGTTTCCCAACATGTCCATTTTCTCGAAAGTCACCGTGGAGCGACCGGTCAGCAACTGCATGCCGCTAGGATCGATGGCCGTCACCCTGACCTTGCCCTCCTGCGGGCTGTGGGTCATCTGCGTCAGCAACAGTCCGTTGTTGTCGTAAACCCAGGTCGTTGACCGGTAGTTGCCGCCTTGATTGCCGGACGACAGCCCGGAAAGCAGGCTGCCCAAGCCCGCGCTGGCATCCGTGGCGGCACCCAATTCCGCGCCCGTCGTGATGTAGAGGCCGGTGCTGGTCTGGAGGACTGCCGTCGGCATGTCGGGCAGGAAGGTTTCCCACAGCCCGTCATCGATGCTTCCCTTCACCCACTCGACCATGCGTTTGTCCTCGGAAACCGCAAAGGTCCTGCCGCTCCGATAGCCAACCGCGATCACGGGCGCGGAGTAGCCGGGATAACTCTGGATGACCGTTCCGTCCACCCGGTTCGCGAGCACCACGGTGGCATCATCGCCACCGCTTAGCACACTGTCGGAATCGAATGCGACCGCCAGGACCCTCCCGTTGTGGAACTGCCGCTTCCAGCGCATGACGTTGTTCACCGTCGAGAGCAACGACACGCGACCGAGGTTGTCACCGAGGGCCAAGAGTCCGTCTTTGTAAAACGCGCACTCGATCACCGCGTCGTGTGAATAGACGCGTCGGGGTTGTGCGGTGTTGCTCAAGTCCCATGTTCTCACGGCACCATCCTCGCCAACGGTGATCATTTCGCTGGCCGAGGTGTAGAACAGATGTCGGATGGTCCGCTCATGGGCCGGGAAGGTCTTCTCCAAGGTGTAGTTGGTGGGACTGGAGCCGACCCGATAGATCGAGACCGCGCCGGAACTGCCGGCCGTGGCCAGGCGTAGCCCGTCGGGACTGAAGCGCATCGCCAAAATGTCCCCGCCGGAGGTCACCTGTTGTTTGGTCCAGTTCGACTGCGGACCGTGGGTGAAGATCCGCGTCTGCGCCACCTTGGTGATGCCGCCGACCGCGTAGCGCCCCTCGATGACGATCTGGCGGGTTCCCGCATCCCGCGAAATGATGACGTTGTTGCCGCTGAGGGTGACAACGCCGGAATCGGCGGTGCTCAGGGTCGCGTTGACCGCCTCACGGTAGCCGTCCGAGAATTCCGCCGTGTAGGTGATCGGCAGGACCACCCCGTGGCTCAGGGTGATCTCGGCCGGATTCGCCTCGAGTTTCACCAGAGAGCTGGCATTCACGGTGATCAGCGCGTTGACATCGCGGATGATTCCGCCTTCGGTATAGACGGCCTTGAGTTCGACCTGGCCACTCGCTCCGCTTGCGACGGTCACCCGGTTTTCCTCGAACTGCAGCATGCCGGCGGGGTCGGCATAGAACCTCGCGTTGCGACCCAAGGTGGGTTGCGCGGTCCGGGTGTTGCGCGGTGACACGTCCTGGCGGCTGCCATCGTCGTAAACCGCATCCACCCGGAACGCCTGCGTCGCACCCACCGGAATCGTCCGCGTTGCCGGGTTGATCTCCAGCCGCACCAGCTTCGAGCGCTCGTAGGTTTCGATATAGTTGTCGCTCCAGGCGATCATGATGATGTCGTCCTTGGCGCCCATCCCGATCGCCCGCACGTAACAGGTTGCCTGGCCCGAATGCATCGGATAGAAATAGCGGAGCACCCGCCCCGTTTCCATGTCATACAAGCGTGCGCGGTTGCCACGCGATACCAGCAGCATGGTTCCGTCGTGCGACAACACGGCATCCTGCAGGCCGGTTCCGAGATAGTCGTAGAGGCCCACCGGATTGCCGTTGTCGATCCGATAGAACTGCACTCCGCTGTCGAACACGCAGCCGACCCGGATCCCGTCGGGGTGATAGATCGGCCTCCACGGATAGTAGGGATCGGTCTGCGTCACGGCAAACTCAAGACCGCCCGCCGCATTGGTCGTCCGCATCGTCTTGAGGCTCCTGCTGATCGCGATTCCCCAGAACTCCTCATTGGGGGAAAAGCGCCCCCGATAGTTGCCATCGACGTTCGGGGTGTCGGCGAAAAGATCACCGGTCACGGTGTAGTAGAGCTTGTCGCCAGCAATGGCGAGACCGCCGGAATCCGAAATCTCCAGCGGCGGGTTGCTTGCGGCAATCGAGTTCGCCGCCACCCTTGTCAACCGTTCCTCATCGACGACGGCGTAGTTGAGCGTGCTGCCGCTCATCCAGGCGATCTTCGATCCGTCCGGCGTGATGTCGTAGTTGTTGCCGGCACTGAGGTCGGTGTAATGCCGGATCGGGATCCCCGCCGGACGATGGACGATCTCAAGCCCGTTGTTCTTCATGAAGAACACTCGGTAGCCGTCTTCCGACATCCGCACCGGGCTGTCGTAGTTGGCCGAGACCTTGCCGGTCGGCCCGACGGTTCCCAAATAGGTATGGTCGATGGTTTTGTAACGGCACACCAAGGCCCCTCTTTCATACTGGTCATTGCTCGCCACCATGAACTCCGAGCCATCGTCGCTGAAGCCGGCGAACGAGATGTTGCTAGTGAAGCCAGTGGCGGGAAGCGTGAATGCGTAGAGTTCCAGCAGCGACTCATTGAACATCCGCACGGTCGAATCCCCGGTGATCATCGCGACCCTCGTTCCGTCGCGGTTCACCCAAGCGTATCGGCAGCCCTGTCCGGAAAGCCCTTTCGTCGTGATGGGCTCCACCGGATTGTTGACGTCCCACAAGACCGCGGTGGCGTCCGAACTCGCAGTATAGATCCGGCTTCCGTTGGTCACAAACGCCACGCTCGTCACCGGCGCGCTGTGCCCGGTATAGCGGAGTTGATAGGTTTCACCGTTCAGGTTCACGGTGGGGATCGCCCCGGTGACGGCATCGACCAGATAGGCGAACTTGTCGCTGCAGCCGATGATCAGCCGCGTGCCGTCGGGAGAGAAATCCACCGCGTTCAGGATCGCTCCGACCTGGAATTCCCACATCCGGTTGCCCGTTAGAACGTCCAGCATGGTCGCCCTGGTCCGATCCGCCGTCACCACCAGGAGGCGCTCGAAGTTCGGCGAGGGCTCGGCATAGTCCACCAGCACGTCGGCGAAGAAGTTGCGCACCAAATCCCCGGTCGTCGCGTCCCATACGTAAACCGCGCCATCGCGCGTCACGGTGATGATCCGGCTGTCGTCGGCCGAGAAGGAGGCATACTGCACCTTGTCATAGTGGCGCATCAGCATTTTCTCCGGTGCCTGCGTCGCGAGGTCATAGACATAGGCCGCGCCGGAGGAATATCCCAGCACCATCTTCTTGCCGTCCCGGCTGTAGCCGCCCGTTACGGTCAAGCCGCCGGCGCTGCGCCAGGTCAGCGTCCAGTTCTGCTGGTAGCTGGAGTTCGGCAGGTCCGGCCGCGTCACGGCATGCCGCACCGGCGAGACCCCGCCGTCCACCGCATCGTTGGCCCCCATCTGCACCTGCTCGCTCCTCAGCGCCACGGTCAGCGAGTCGTCCTTTTCCACGTTTGCCAGATCCGCCACCAGCAGGTAGCTTCCCTGGACGGTGAAGGAGGCCGGGAAACGAATCGTGCCGATGCCGGTTTCATCGTCGATCTCGACCACGCCGGTTCCTCCGACGGTTTTGTTTTCGGCGGGATCGAGTTGCCCGTTGGCGTTGTCGTCCCGAACCATCCGAACATTGGAGAACTCGAAATCGCGAATGCCATAAACATCCGTTAGGTCGAACGCGATCCCATTGACCGTCCGGCCCCCCGGAATGAACATGAATCCCAGCAACGGCTTGTTTGAGAGGTGCGGGCTCTCCGTCAGCGCGTTGCCCACTTGGAAGCCAGCGTCCACCACAAACAACGGTTCATCCACCTCATGAAACACCGTCGAAGTCGAACCGTTGATCACGATCAACACGTCAGGGCTCCGGAGTCCCGCCACCGGCAAGGTGACCGCCACCCGATCTCCGCTGCGGAGTCCGCTGAAGTCCGCCTTCACGATGTAGTTGCTGCCGCTGGTGAAGGGAGTGGTACCCAACCCGAATACAATGGTACCCGTGGTGCCGGAAATGAAAACCTGGCCGGTGGCAAGCTGGACATCCGCGCCGTCCTCGATTCCGTTCCCATTGCGGTCGTCGATCAGACGGACGCTCCCGAACTTGCTCGCATCAATGCCCGAGACACCGGTCAGGTTCAGCGTGACCTGATCGATCAGCGCGCCCTGGGAGAGATTGAAGCCGAACAACGGAATCCCTTCCTGGGAGGCATCCGCCCACAGCCCGTCGCGATATACCCCGGCACGGTGATCGGAGAGGAGAATCCGGTCGAGCAGATGGATCGCCGGCAGCACCGAACCGCTCACAAAGGTGCCGATTGGAACCTTGATCTCCAGCGGCGTGAGCCGCACCTTGCAGGTGCTCAGGCTCGGAACATCCACCAGATCGGCAAGCACCAAAAATTCTCCGTTTACCGGAATGCCCTCGGGGAACCGGATCCGTTTCGCGGCCCAATCCAACTGGCCGAGCCCCACCACAGTATCCGTTCCCGCCTGATAGAGGCCGTCCCCGTTGAGATCATGGACGAGTCGCAGGCTCGTAAGATTGGTGGCCGCAAGGGTTTGGACATCGAAAAGTTCCAGCGCGAGCGACAACACCTTCATCGCGGTGGATTCCGTGGTGAGCCCGAAGCGATAGAACACCACGTCCGGTGCGGACCCCGCCCGGAGAAAGGCGTTCGTGGCTTGGCCTGCGGAATGCTGCGTTACAGTGAGAGTTTCCAGAGTGGTTTCAGCCGACCATGGACCGTAGGTCACGTTCACGGACACCGGATCTCCTTGGCCCAGGGGATTGGTGCTGTGCTTCGGACCGCTCGGATGTCCCCACCAGTTCCCCGAGAAATCAAGGATTGAACCTGCCATGTTCCTCACCGCGTAGGTCGTGTTGCCGAGGAACTGGTTGCCCGTGGCGGTGAGTGCCACCGGAATCGCGTTCAACCGGATTCCCTCCTTGAAGGCCATGAACAGAGTGTCCGTTAGAGCAAGATCCCCGGTGCTGTTCCAAACAAGCCCGTAATACGTGCTCGCACCCCGGTCGGTCGTGCTTTGAAACCGGCACTTGTCAAGCGTGAGATCCGCCCGCTCCGCAACACTGATGACCCGGCTGTCCCGCGCCGCAACACGGTCCGTGGTGGAGAAGAGACATTCCGTGAAGCTGGCATTGCCATCCCCTAGCAACTCGATTGAGGTGGTGTAATTCGCGGCGTCCTTGCTGTAGGTTTCGAACACAAACTCGCCGCCGGACGCGACCAACGTCCCGTAAACCTTGAACAGGTTCAAATGGTCGTTGCCGTTCGAATCGAATACCACAATCCGGACTCCTGCCGCGATTGTCAACGTGGCTCCGGCCTGCACCACCGCCGGACCGTTCTTGCAATCAAACCAATAGATCCCGGCGGGAATCGTCAAATTGGAGGCAACCGTAAATCCGCTGTTAAAGCTCTGGTCCACGCCATTGCCCTCAAAGCGGATACCCCGCTGCGCCATCGCGATGTCGCCACTTGGTTCCTTGAACCCAGTCCCACAATCTGAGACCGTTACCGCGGTGAACGCGAGAGGTCCGCTTCCCATATAGTGGATCCCGACACCGCAACCCGAAACCTGGGTGCGAGTCATGGTCAGCCCACCCTGCCCGGCCCGATAGACCCCCGCCGATACGAAACCCTTGATGGTCGTGGCACCGGCGCTTGAATTGGTAATCACACAACTCGATGCATCCTCCGCGACGATCCCGTAGCCGACCCGCCAGGTCAGGTCGCCCGCCGTGTCGCGCTCTTCGGTGGTCACTGAACACCCGCTCAGGCTCAGCGCCGAACTGCCGGACAGGTGGAACACCCGCGAGTTGTAGGCCGGATAGTTTGCGTTGATTTGCCGCATGCGGTTTCCGGCCCAGATCGCCGTGTCCGTGAACTCCGCGCTGCCGCTCCCGGCCAACTCGATGACCC
>JAPLUI010000189.1 GCA_026397725.1 Verrucomicrobiota bacterium
GCCACAGCGGTGTGGCGGGCTGCGCCCTTCCCACCGCCCACCCGACCTTGGCTGCGCCCGGGCAGGTGAAGGTATGGAGTGCGGTGGGAAGCGCAGCGCCACACCGCTGTGGCTAAGTCCCGGCGACCGCTGCGGCCGGACCATCGCCCGGTCCGTCGCCGGGGTTCCGGCTCTCGGAGGCGTGCCCGCCGCGAGACGGACCGTGCTCCATGGGAACCCCGCCGCTCTAACGGTTTAGCCACAGCGGGGTGGCTAAGTCCCTGCGCCCCCCGGGGTGTGCCAAGTCATTTTCCGGGATGCATGGCCAATTCCTTGTCAATTCAAGGTCCAGCCCAGGAAGTGTGTATCTTCTGCGGCCACCAACGAAGCTTCAATCAAGCCAAGGCATACGGCCACGCCCCATGGTGTGTTGGATCTCGCAGCGGTGAGGAGCGTGGTAGAACATCCCACGCCGGTTGGAGGTTAATGGGTGGCGGTTTCACCAGGCAGGGCATACTCGATCACGTCCAGCGGTTTGCCATCGGCATCGGTGATCCGCAAATTCACGCCCCAGTCGGCCCAGTCCAGCGAGCCGGAGTTGATCACCTTCACCACGAACAGGTTGTCACCCTTGACAAGCTGGATGTCGATCTTGTCCTGGTCGCGACCGCAGCCGCGCCAAGTGGGAGCACTGACAATCTGTTTGCCGTTGTGCCAGGCCTTGCAGGCCGAGGCAGCACCGATGCGCACCTGGGCGGCACCAGCCCCGGGCGCTTTGGCGATCACCGCAGCGTAGGCCACCTGCCGCCCCACCGGATAATAGACGCCCGCCAGATTCAGGAAGAAACCCACGCGGTTTGACTCGCGCCAAGTCTGTCCGCCCGCGGCCTTGCCGATTGCCGGCGTGAAATCCGACTCGTTGACAAAGGCGACATCGAAGCCGTTCCGGTCCTTGCCGTTGCCATCGAAGGGACCCAATGTGGCGAATCGGGGGCAAAGCTTCAACGGTGCCAGCCAGACGTTCTCGCTCGGCCGGGTCAGCGATAGCTCGCGCCACATTTTCCGCGTCAGATGCACCGTCAGGATATGGCGATACCAGTTGTAGAGGCCGCCTTCGTTGGGTTTGGGTTGCCAGCACTTCGGGCCGCAGTTTTCGCCGGCATCGGGATTGGGGAATATGGCATCCGGATAGAGGTGGTGCCACTTCAAGGTCATTTCCAAGCCGTGGATCCACTCGTGGACCTGCACCTCGGCATCGCCACAGGTGCCACCGTCGCCGCCGTCGTTGAAGCCACCGTATGAGGCACCCTTGCACACCGAGCCGTAGGTGCCGGCCCAACAACTGCAACCGAATCCCGAGGACAACGTGTAGGCCGTCACGTAGTCCGCCTCGCCCGGCTTCAATGTTGAAAAAAACGGGATGCAATCATAGGGCGACGGAAAGCCGGCGAACTTGGTCATTGGCTCGTCGATGATTGTGGTCTTCCAGTCCAGGCGGCACTGGCCCCGGCTCACCTTCCACACTTCGCCGACCCATGCGGCATTGACCTTGTCGATGCCCTTGAGTTGCGCCTCGGTGTAGGTGTTTTTGCGATCCCCCACGTGGAGCGTGCGAAAGCCGAACGCCCGCAAATGATAGACGGCGGCCTTGGCCGGATCCTCGTTCGGCTTGACCTTGGGCTGCAACTCCTCGAACTTGCGCCGCAGTTGCACATACTCCTCCGGTGTGCAGGGGGTCGAGTCATAGATATTCTCGTAGTGCAGGAGCGCGGTGTCCCAAGCGCCGGCCTGCTCGGCCTTGGCAGCGGCGTCGCGCTCGGCATTCGCGTCGAGCCGGGCTGCTGCCCGTCCGGGAGAAGGCGTCATGACCACCACCAGACACAAGGTATAAACTGGTTTTCTCATTGCTAGAGTTCCGTTAGGGAATCATTTCGCCTCGTTGACGATCACCTCGACGATGTGGACGTTGGGGTTGGCGCTATTCTTGAGCATGTTGATCCGCACGTAGCGGGCGTCGGTCTTGGCAAAGGTGCCGGAATAGCCGGCCGCGGTGGCGGGGATGGTGTCCTTGAACTCCAGCACCTTCTTCCACTCCTTCCCGTCCACGGACACTTCGGCGTTCAACTGATAGTAGCGACTGCCGTCGTAGTAGGTGATGACATTGATCGAACCGAGCGGATAGACCTTTTCCAAATCAATTTGCAGCCACTGTGGTGCCTCGCCGGACGAGGCCCAGTGGCTGCCGACATCGTTTGACCAGCCGTCAACGGCGATCCGCGCGAACCAGCCATCGGTGCGATCCGGGCCCGGCCCCACGGTCACCGGCTTCTTGGTGGCCAGGTTCGGTTTGACGGGAACTTGCCCGCGGAACCAGTTGCCAACCAGATAACCCTGCCGCACGCCCTGCTTGTCGAACAGTCCCGCACGCAGGAAAGCCGTCTGCTCGAGCTTGATCGGTGCGGTGTAAATCTTCCATTGGTCGTTGGGCAGAGTGTTGTCCAAGGTATATTTGATCGAGAGGTCCGCACGCGCCTTTTTAGGTGCCAGCGTCACGGTGAGCGGTTCCTCGAAGAGGTCGCCGTCGCGGAGTTGGCCTTGGACCTGAATCGTGATCGGGTGGACCAACTCGTCGAGAATGGCGTCAGTATGTTGGTGGCGGGCCTTGAACTCGGCGTAGGTGCCGCCGGCCCGTGGGTTCCATGCCCGCTCGCCGACCAGGGCCAAGCGCTCGCGCATGCTTTGGATCTCGATGGCCTCGGAGTTTTCCCATGAGCAAAGTTGCGCGCCTGCCACTTGCGTCGCATCCTGGAGGGTGTTGAAATCGTTGGAACCTTCGCGGCCGAACTTGGCAACCGCCCAGTTGAACAAAAACTCCGGAGTCTTGCGGTTGTCGCGCACAATGTAGAGCGGCGTCCAGGTGGCGTTGACCACCGCGTAACCCTGCTTGACGATGTCCGCCGGATTGCGGCCTTGGCACCAGACCATGATCAAGGTGTCCTTGGGCAAGGGGAAGGCACCGCCCGGGTTGCACCCCTCCTCCCAAACGATCATCTTCTTGCCCCGTTTGGCAAACACGCCGTGCATGTCGCGCATGAACTTGCAGTACAAATCGTGGGCACCCTTGAGATCCGGAAACTGCCGCTGAAGTTCTTTGAACTCGGGCGTGCCTTCCAAGCCACCCAGGCCCGCCTCGTCGCCGCCCAAATGGACGTAGGGCGTGCCTTGGAAAATGTCCATGACTTCGTTCCACAGTGTGGTGATGGCTGCCAAGGTCTTGGGACTGCCGATGTTGAGCGTCGATCCGGAGCCGGGAAAACCGAATGTTTCGCCAGCGTCGCCGATCAAGCGGCCGGCGTGACCTGGCATGTCGATCTCCGGCACGATGTGGACGCCCCGCGCTTGCGAAAAGCGCTCCAGGTCTGCCAATTCGTCGCGCGTGTAGGGCTCGATCCTGGGCTTGGACCCGGGCTCGAAGCGTGCGAATTCCCCGTTGCCCTTGCCCACCTGTGGGAACTTCGTCGAGGGGAACATGAACAACTGGTCGTCGGAAAGATGCACATGCAGGTAGCGGATCTTGTATAGCCGGCACAATTCAATAACCTGCTTCACGCCGTCGGGTGAGTGGTACTTGCGTGCCAGGTCGATCATCGCGCCGCGGTAGGGATGGACCGGCTTGTCGGCCACCGTCAGGTGCGGAAGACTCGGCACCCCGCCGGCCACCTCCAAGGCCTGGAGCAGCGTCACGCTGCCTGACGCCACACTCGGGTAGTCGCCGCCTTTGACCACGGCGCGATCCTTCACCTCCAAGGCATAGGCCTCGTCCTTCAGGGCGGGGTCGATCGCCAGCAACACGTCGCCGGCTCCCGGTTCCCCCTTGCCTATGGCCAACTGAAGGCCTGTGACGCGAAGGATTTCATCCGACAGAACCTGCGCCAGTGGCGCGAGTTTCGGATCGCCCGCCACGATGCGGCTCTTTGCCGTGAGCGTCAGGCTGCCGCTGGCCCGCTCCACGGACGTCGGCCAGGGAATCAAGCCGAGCGGCCTCGGCGGTTCGCTTGTCTCTGCGGCAAACAGCGAAGCGCCAGCCAGACCGAGCAAGGCGGCCGTGCGCAAGGTGCCATGGGATCTCGAAGCAACAGGTGGCAGGGGTGTCATGGGGTGTTAGGGGTGTCAGGGATGTTAGGGAAGCGTATCGGTTGGCGGTGGCGGGCGCATTGCCCAAGGTTGACCGCAATACGGCGGGGAAAGCCGAGTTCTTGCAAAGCATGGCTGCGGATTTCCAATCGGTGGTTCCGTGATGAGGGGCCCGGGTGATCCGGGATGCGTGGCGCAGCCGGTTCAGGGAACCGTCACCACTTCCAAGCGGACGAACAGTCTCGGGCCGACCGATGGCAAGGTGTACTCCAAAAAGCCACCGGCGTCGATGGCATCAAGGGTGACATCGGTCCAGGTGGCGAGGTCCTCGGAGGTCACGACGCGGAACGTGAGGTCAGTGGCGGCGGCACTGTGGGGCCACCTGATTTTGCGATTCAAGACTCCAGGATTCGCGGTGAAGGTGGGATCGGTCGGGCCGATGCCCATGAAGTATTCGACACCATTGGGCACGCCGTCATGATCGAAATCCAGGTTGGAGGTTTCGCCGCCGGCATTGGCGTTGGCCCAGGCGGTGTATCCGCCGGAAGCTCCAGCAGGGTTATAGACCGCTATCCCGGTCGGGCTGTTGAGGCTGACGTTGCCAAGTTGGGTACGCGTGGCGGTCACGGGGTTGATGAGAAAAATCCCGTTCTGTCCCGAGGTGGCCGGAGCGTAAACCAAGCCGTTGAAATAGGCGAGCCCGCGGCTGGCGGGTTCCCCTTGGGCAAGCGTCGTGGCCGAGTTGTCGGCAAGATTGATCGAGTAAATCCCATGAGCCCCCCCGTCTCCCAACGTGCTTACGAACAGGCGATTGCCTGTCGGGTCGTAGGCGAGGGCATAGGTCATGTACTCGTTGGCGGCGAACACCCCGCTGCGAATCACGCTCGCACCGGACGGAGTTTCCCTGGCGAGTTTAACGCCGAACCGGCCCCCGGTGTAGAAAACTTCTGCGGCACCGGGCGCATCCGTCTTCACGGCTATGGTGTCGCCCCAGTCGCCCCGTGGCCCCACTTTGAGTGCCGTGAAGTCATCGCCCGCCGTGTTTTCAAGTCGATAGATCTGGTTTCCTCCGCCTTCGAAGTAGATGTTTCCTGCCGGTCCGACACCCACGCCGCCGTACCCAAGCGTATAGGCACTCCCACCGGGGAGGGTGACCTTGAGGGCCGTTCCACTGGAGGTGGGATCGAAGCTTGCTGGATCAATGCGATACAGGGCCGAGCTGTTTCCGCTCACCAGGATCCGGCCCTGGGCGTCAAAAGTCACCCATCCGCCCGTTCCATTCGGAGCAAGCTGGATTTTCGAATCGTCCTGTCCTTGGGCGTTCACATACCAGACTGCGCCGTTCCAATCGCAGACCACCACGTCCCCCACACCCAGCATGATGGATGACCACACCTTGAGCGTGACGGTGACCGTGTAGTCCTGCGTGCTGGCATCCGCCGCCTGAACCGTATAGCCCACCGGGCTGCTGAAGTCCTGCGCCACCCCGGAACCCGGACTGACCGATTCGCCGGTCATCTCGATCACCGGCGTCAGCGCACTTACGTCGGTGCCGAATGGCAGGTTCAGCGCAATGGTGTGGGTACCCTCGTCGATCGTGCCCTTGACGCCGTTGATCATGAACGATGTGATCGCCTTGGCCGGATTGAGCGCCACCGTCACGGTGACGGTGTAGGCTTGTTCGCTGGCGTTCGCGGCGGTAACCCAGTAGTCCACCGGATTGCTGAAGTCCTGCGCCACTCCGGAATCCGGACTAACCGATGTGCCAGTAATCTCGATCATCGGCGTCAACGCGGTGCGATCGGTACCGTACGGCATGGTCAGAGCGATGGTATGGGCCACTTCATCGATCGTGCCGCTGATGCCGTTGATGACGAATGAAGTGATCGCCTTGGAACTGATGGCTTCCACGGTCACGTTCACCACCTCGGAGGCAAGCGTTTTTCCGGTGTCGTCCTGAGCCACGGCAGTCAGTGCGTGGCTGCCAGCCGCTGTAACTCCGGCCCAGGTGAAGCTGTACGGCGCGCTCGTGGCGTTGCCGAGCAGATTCAACCCATCGTAAAAGTCCACGTTGGTCACAGCGCCGGGAAAGTGAGCGACCGTGACATCGATCTGGATGTCCGAGCCGTGGACAAAACTGGCGCCATTCACCGGATTCGTGATCGTGACCGAGGGTGGCTGGAAGACCGCGATGCCCTGCGGATAGTGAATATAGACGTCACCTAACGGCGTGACCGCGTTCGTGGCAAGGTCTATCTTCTTGAGTCCGTCCGTGTACCTGGTAGACGCGTACACCGCTCCATCGTAGTACGCTATGCCCGTGGCCGGCCCCGAGTCGACTACGAGGGTCGCCACATTGGTGTCCATGTTGCAGGAGTAGATCCCAGCAGTACCTCCATCGCCCCATGTGCCGACAAACAGGCGATTACCGGGCGTGTCGATGGCGAGGGAAGCAGACATGTAATCTTCGGGATAGAAGGCTCCGTGAAGTCCGGTTATGCTATGGTTTGCTTCGTTAACGAGCGAGTAGCCCCACCGCGATCCGGTCGCGTACATCGTCGACGAACCGGGATTATCCGTCTTCACGACGCCCGCCCCCATCCAATAACCAACTGGCCCGACGTTGTACGCCGTGAAGTTATTACCTCCCGTGTTAGCCAGCCGTTGATAACTCGTGTCATCGTTGAAGTAGATATTGCCCGCCGACCCAACGCTCACGCTTCCGAAGAGAGCAATACTGCCTCCACCGTCTTTGGTGACATTCAGAGCCGTTCCCATGGACGCAGGATCGAAGCTGGATGGGTCAATGCGATGCAAACCGCTTCCGCCCACAATGATCCGGCCCTGCCCGTCAAAATCCACCGACCCGCCTGTTCCATCCGCAGAAAGCCGGACTTTGGAGCTGTCCTGTCCTTGCGCGTTGACAAACCAGACAGCGCCGTTCCCATCGCAGACCACCACGTCTCCGGCACTGAAGGTGATGGAATCGGCCCGTGCGGCTCCTGCCGCCATCAGCAACCCGCCGAGGGCTGTGACTAACATCCTGGGCACGAATCGTCTTTGCATTTGCATCCTGTTCATGGTATTTGTTGTCTTGGTTGGTGTTTCAGACCTGCTAAGAAATTGCTTTCCTGGGTGGCCCGCATGAGAGAGCGCAAGCGGGGCTCGCAGAGCGGGGAAAAGAAGTTGCGGGGGGGCTGGAGCGGCGGAAACAACGCAGCAACGGAGCCTTCCAAGGCAGTGGTCCGGCTAGATCATGGCAGAAATCGCGCATTGTAGGTGAATTCATGGGAATTCCTCTCCAACGCGAAAATAGCTTTCCGATTCGCATTGGCGAGAAAAATCTGCAAATTTTCTGAAATTTCCTGGCGGCGAGGTATTTGTCTGAGTGGTGCAGCCGGGTTTCAGGTGGCTTCTAGCACCAGCGTGCGCTCGTCGTCCAAGGGGATTTCGACCGGCTGCCAGGCGGGGTGGGGGCGCTGGTCCCAGCGGTCCGGCGGCGAAGGCATCCCGGGCGGCAGTGACGATTTGCCAGAGCGGCGGAGCACGGGGTCGGTGGGGGTGGCAGATGGTTGGCACCGAGAATGTTCATACGGACATTGGCGGTTCGATTAGGACATGATTTGGCAAACGACGGCACCGGACCAGATGCCCGGGCCACGGTGGCGCAGGCATCCTACGGCCGCCTTCCCGCACCGCCTTCCCGCATCGCCTTCACGCATCGCGCCAGAGGAATTCCAGAATGACCGCGGCTGATTTTGCGGAAATGCCCGGCACCGCGGCGAGCTGTGCGACACTGGCATTTTTCAAGCGTGCCACGCTGCCGAATTTTTCCAACAACATCTGTTTGCGTTTTGGCGATATGGCGGGGCAATCGTCGAGCAGGCTCTCGTGCATGCGGCGGCGGTAGAGCAGGGCGTTGTAGTCGTTGGCGAAGCGGTGGGCCTCATCGCGGATGCGCTGGAGCAGCTTGAGGGCGCCACGGTCATGCGGGATCTGGAGCGGCTGGCAGTGGCCGGGAATGAAAACCTCCTCGTGTTGTTTTGCCAGACCGATGACCGGCAGTTCGTGCAGGCCGAGCGCGTTGAGTTCCCTCAGCGCCATGCCGAGCTGGCCCTTGCCGCCATCCACAATCACCAGGTCCGGCAGCACGATCTTCGCCCGGCCCTCGCGGGCGAGCCGGCGCTGGGCCGCGAGCACCTCCTCCTGGCTCACCTCCGCAGCCGGATCGATCTTGGCGTTTTCCATCAGAATGCGCGAGTACCGGCGGCGGATCACTTCGGCCATCGAGGCGAAATCATCCTGCCCCGCCACGCTGCGAATGCGGTAGCGGCGGTAGTTCCGGTGGTCGGGCCGGCCGTCCGTGAAGCGCACCATCGAGGCCACGATGTGATTGGAGGAGACATTGGAGATATCAAAGCATTCCATCACGCGGGGCGGGCCGGAGAGTTGGAGGAGTTCGCCGAGTTCCGCCAGATCCTCGGTTGGCTGCACGGTGCTGGGCAGGCTGCGGCCGCGGGCGAACTGGCGGGTCGGGGTCAGGGTTTTCTCGAGATTCCGGAGGATGTCGCGGAGTGTTGCGGCCCGCTCGAAGTCGAGTTGCGCGGCCGCCGTTGCCATCTCGCCGCGCAGCTCATCGAACAACTCGCGCTTCCCCTTGCCTTCCAGAATCCGGCAGGCCTCGTCGATTCTTGCCAGGTAGGCCTCGCGTCCGATGCGTCCGATGCACGGTGCCGAGCAGTTCCGGATGATGTCGGCATTGCAGTGGCGATAGTCGGCCTCGCCGGGCGTGAGCGGGCGGCAGACGCGGAAGCCGAAGTTGCGATTGAGCCATGAGAGGGTCTCGCGCAGCGCGCTGGAATGCGGGAACGGGCCGAAATAGCGCGAGCCGTCGTCATTTTTCATCCGCGTCATGACCAGGCGCGGCCACGGATCGGCCAGGCGGAGTTTCACCAGCAGGAAGCGCTTGTCGTCGCGAAACGCCACGTTGTAGCGCGGGCGGTAGTCCTTGATCAGCTTGCCTTCCAACAGCAGGGATTCCTCCTCGTTGCGGACAATGTGGATCTCGAAATCGCAGATCGAATCAATCAAGGCCCGCGTCTTGAGGTCAGCCCGCTGCTTGCGCGAGGCCATGAAATACGACCCGAGCCGCTTTTTCAAATCCCGCGCCTTGCCCACGTAGATGATGGTCCCCAGCACGTCGCGCATCAGGTACACCCCCGGTTGGTGGGGGACCTCGCACAGCTTGGCTTTGAGATCAAGATCGGACATGGATGGCGGCGCACCCAAGCTAATGATTGCCCGGCATCTGCAAACCAAAACCGCAAGCTCACGGGAAATTTCTTGCAGGAGACCGCCACCCTGCCCCTGGGCAATCTTTCAAGAACTTTCGCCTCGCCTTGGCAGCGGGCCTTCGCTAGGGTGGCGCCGGACCGGCACCCACGCCGCATCACCACCTCAACCAACCAACCAACCACCCCCCATGAAAATCACCCGCCCCATCCAACTCCTGCTCCCTCCTCTGCTTGCCGCCTTCCTCGCCGCCAGTTGCGCGCCGGTAGTCGCGGTCAAGCGGGTGGGGATGGTCACCCAGCTTCGCCCCGAGAAAATCGCGGAGTACCGGCGCCTGCATGCCGACAGCAATCCCGGCGTGCGCGACCTGCTCACCAAATACCACATGCGGAATTTCTCGATCTATCTCCAACAGCTCGAAGGCAAATGGTATGAGTTCGGCTATTACGAATACACCGGCACCAACTTCGAGGCGGACATGGCCACCATGGCCAAGGAACCGCGCACCATCGAGTGGCTCAAAAAGTGCGACCCCATGCAAAAGCCGCTCCCCGGCGCAAAGGGCTGGACCGACATGCCACGGGTGTATTTCAATCCGTAAGCCCGGGACCGAAGCACACAACGTCCTTGATCCAAGCCGACAACCTTGACGCCGGGGTCCGGCCTCGCCTGCCTGCACGCACCGCCACCTCACACCATGAATCACGTTGAACGATTTCGCGCCGTCATGAATTTCCAGGCAGTGGACCGGCTGCCGCGGTGGGAATGGGCGATGTGGTGGGATCAAACCATTGCCCGCTGGCACGGCGAGGGCCTGCCACGCGAATTGCACTTCAGCCGGGTTTTCGACCTCGCCCACTACTTCGGCCTCGATCCCTATCAGCAGTTCTGGTTCAGCACCACGGCGCCGACCATTGAAGCCACCCAGCATCATGTGGAAGGCATCGTCGCCACGATGGACGATTACCTCCGCATCCGGCCGAACTTGTTTCCGGCGCACGGCGCGGCCATTCGCAGCATGGCCGCGTGGGCGGCGCGGCAACACCGGGGCGAAGCCGTGGTCTGGGCCACCCTCGAAGGCTTCTTCTGGTTTCCCCGCACCCTCATGGGCTTCGAGAAAATGATGTATGCCTACGAGGATGAACCGGAGTTGCTGCACCAAATCAACCGGGATCTGCTGGAGTTCAATTGCCGCCTGCTCGACCAGATCCTCCCGGTCTGTGTGCCGACTTTCATGACGATCGCCGAGGACATGTCATACAACTTCGGCCCGATGATCTCCAAACGCACCTTCGATGAGTTCGTGGCCCCGTATTACCGCCAACTCGTGCCGCGGCTGCAGGAACACGCGATCCCGCTCATCATGGATACCGACGGTGATGTGACCCTGCTGGTGCCATGGCTGCAGGAACTGGGCATCACCGGGGTCCTCCCCCTCGAACGCCAGGCAGGCGTTGACGGCATGAAGCTCCGCGACCAATTTCCCGACTTCCTCTTCATCGGCCACTTCGACAAAATGACCATGCCCCGCGGCGAGGCGGCGATGCGCAACGAATTCGAGCGCCTCCGGCCCATGATGCAAGCGGGCGGTTTCATTCCCAGCGTCGATCATCAGACGCCGCCGGGCGTGTCGCTGGACCAGTACCGGATCTATCTGCGCCTGTTAGATGAATACACGGGCCAGGCCGGGGGCACCTGACTCGATCAACGACCGGGTCCGCCTGGTGCGATGAGAACCCGGTGCCGCCCTTCGCGTGCAGCCTGATCGGCAACTCCGCCGCCACTCCGCTGCGGCCCCCAATGCTGCGGTCAACACCGTCCCGCTGCGTCGGCGGCGCGGCGCGTGAGCTTCCCGGAGTTGATGACCCCACCTGTCGCCAGGACGCGTCACTTTTCCGCGATCCGAAGGTGGTGAGTGATTTTTCCAGCAGTCCATTTTGCTTGGCAGGCAACCCGGGACCACTACCATCGCGGGCGAACCCGACACCCGATCAGCCCGTTTCCACCCTGCTCATCCATGCAATCCCTCCACTGCACCCACCTCAAGGCCGGCTTATGTGCGGCAGTCTTGGCGACCCTGTCGATCATGGCAGCCGACGCGCAAGTTTACGAAAAGCTGTTCAGTTTCACGGATGCCAACTCGACCGCACTATCAAGCAATTTGAACCGGGGCAGTCTGATTGAGGCCGGTCTGGTCGAAGGCGGAGACGGCAACTTTTACGGAACCACCCCCGCGGGCGGCTCAAGCGACTTCGGCACGGTTTTCAGGATGACGCCCGACGGAGTCCTGACGACGCTGGTGCAGTTTGGCAGCAGTGGCAACCCGCATGACGGGAAGAATCCCTACAGCGGCCTGGCGCTTGGCTATGACGGCAACTTTTATGGCACCACGAGCGCGGGTGGCACCAACGAGTGCGGGACGATCTTCAAGGTGACGCCTGGCGGGGTGATGACCGTGCTGGCGTCCTTCTCCGGCACCAGCGGCACCACGAAGGGCAAGAATCCATACGGAACCCTGGCGCTGGGCACCGACGCGAACTTCTACGGGACCACCAAGAATGGCGGGGCGAGTGATCGGGGCACGGTCTTCAAAGTGACTCCCGCCGGGGCGGTGACCACCCTGGTCGAGTTCACCGACACCGTCGGTCCCAAGAAAGGCAGCGCGCCCGCCGCCGGTTTGCTGCGAGGCAGCGACGGCTACTTCTATGGCACCACCGAGTTTGGCGGACCCTACAGTTGCGGCACGGCATTCAAAATGACTTCGGGCGGGGTGTTCACCACGCTGGTCGAGTTCACCGCAGCCAACCGCAACCCCCACGCCAACCTCATTCAAGGCAGCGACGGAAACTATTACGGCACGACCCGGAACGGCGGAGTGAGCGATAACGGCACGGCCTTCAAGCTCACTCCAGCCGGGAGCCTGACCACGTTGGCCGTGTTCGCCGAGGCCACCTGCCATCCTTACGCCGGCTTGGTTCAAGGCAGTGACGGCAATTTCCACGGCACCACCCGGGGTGACGCCACGAAAAACATCGCCGGCACGGTCTTTCGGATGACCCCCGGCGGTGCGCTCACCACGCTGATCACCTTCACCGACATCGTCGGACCTAACAAAGGCGCGTGGCCCAGTGCCAACCTGATCCGGGGCAGCGACGGGAGCCTCTACGGGACGACTTCGTTAGGCGGCACCAAGGGCTGGGGCACGATCTTCAGCATCACACCGGCCGGAACCCTGAAAACCCTGGTCGAATTCGATGGCAGCGGGACCATCAACCAAGGGATCCTGCCGACCGCCGGATTGCTGCAAGGCACGGATGGCAGTTTCTACGGCACGACCCGGGAGGGCGGCGCCTACGGCTGGGGTACGGTCTTCAGAATGACGCCGGCCGGCGATCTGACGACGTTGGTTGCATTCACTCTCAACGAGACGAAAAACAAGGGCGCTTACCCCCATTCCGGCTTGATCCTGGGCCGCGACGGTGACCTTTATGGGACCACGTCGGTGGGCGGTTCCTCCATTGCCGGCACCATCTTCAAGATGACGCCGGACGGGGTTCTAACAACCATGGCGGAGTTCACCGGCGGAACCGATGGCGGCATGCCCGTCGCCGGCCTGGTGCAGGCCAGCGACGGCAACTTCTATGGCACGACCAACGCGTTGGGCCCTAACGGCTGCGGCACGTTGTTCCGGATGACGCCTGCCGGAGGCCTGACCACACTCCTGGCTTTCACCGGCACCACCGGTCCGAACAAGGGCAATGGTTCCAACAGCGCCTTGATCCAGGGCAGCGACGGCCTGTTCTACGGCACGACCTACAAGGGTGGAGTCAACGACCTTGGCACGATTTTCAAGGTCACCCCGGCCGGCGTGCTGACCACCCTGGTGGAGTTCACCGGCGTGACGGGTCCGGCCAGGGGAGCGTTGCCCGCCGCGAGCCTGGTGCTCGCCACCGACGGTCAGTTCTATGGCACAACTCACGACGGAGGAACGGCCAACCAGGGCACGGTTTTCAAGATGTCGCCGGCCGGGGTGCTGACGACATTGTATGAGTTCGGCTTCTACGGCGGATGGGGCCCCAACGCCAGATTGATCCAGGGAGCGGATGGCAACCTGTACGGCACCACTACCGGCAATACCATCTTCAAGATCACGCCGGGCGGGATGTTCTCGGACATTTTCACCCTGTCGTTTGATCCCGTCGATTGCTTACTGACTTCAAATGTGATCTTCGGGGCGGACGGCAATCTTTATGGCGTCACGCTTGGTGACTTTCAAGCGGGTGGTGCCGGCAGCGTTTTCCGGTTGGTCTATCCCGGCGCTCCCACCGTCTTTCCATTCAAGACCTATGTCAGAGGGCAAACCTCGGCAGTCCTCCAGGCGAAAGTGAATGCCAGAGGGGCGGCCACCACCACGGTCATCGAGTATGGGACTGATGCAGTGACCTTCCCCAACACACTGCCGGTGATCCCGAACGTGGTGAATGGATTCCAGTCAAATTTGGTGGGCAACACCCTCTATGGTCTGACGGCCGGAACCACGTACTATTGCCGCTTTCGTGCCACCAGCACCAGCGGCACCACCGTCAGTCCGGTGCTTGCCCTCGCCACTCTCATGGAATCGACGGCAACCCCCACGCCAGCCACCCAGGTGCAGCAAACCAGCGCCCGGTTCAACGGCACCGTGAATGCACAGAACTCCGACACCACCGTGGTTTTTGAATACGGCACGGACGGCAACAGCTTCCCAGACACCGTGGCGGCAACTCCGGGAGTGGTGGGCGGCAGGGTCAATACCCCGGTGAGCGCGGCGGTTGCCGGGTTGACCAAGGGCACGACTTGTTTCTATCGAATTGTGGCGACCAACGCCGCTGGCACGACCGTGACGGGCGCCGTTTCCTTCAGAACCCTGACCGAACCGACCGCGACCGTGGCAGGTGCGGTGCCGCTCTCAACCACCAGCGCGCGAGTCAGCGGGGTGCTCAACGCACAGGGCTCGCTGACCCAGATCGTCTTCGAGTATGGAACGGACGGGGTCGGCTATCCTAACAGCGTGGCGGCGGTGCCGTCCACGGCGGACGGCGCGGGAGATACGCCGGTGAGTGCGGAACTGACCAATCTGGCACAGGGCAGCACCTACTACTACCGGGTCAAGGGTACCAGCGCAGGCGGAGTCGGCACCAGCTCGGCCGCGTCGTTCCAAATGGCGACGCTATCCGGTCTGACGCAGGTACCACCCGGTAATGCACCCGACGCGCAGGGCTTCCTGTGGGTCAACCTGACCCCCGCGGATTTTCCCGATACCACCCTGCCGCCCGGCTGGCGGTTTGTGGGAGAGCAACTGTGGCGGCCTTCCGGCATCCCGGTGGGCGGCCTGACCACCGGTAACCGGGACCTCGAATTCCGCCCGGTGCCCGGCTACATCCAACCGATCCGCGAGACCGTGAGCGTGGTCAGCGGAGCGGCGGCCACCGTGGTGACGGCCGAATACCATGAGGCCGCTGGTGGCGGTGCCACAGGTGGCTTGAGCGTGATCCTCAAACCCGCTGCGGTGGCCGACCTTGCCCTGCCGGCGGCCCAGCGCGCGCAGTGGCGATGGCTCGGCGAAGACGACACCCAATGGCGCGACAGCGGCATCACGCTCGCCAACTTGTTCCCCGGCGAATACCTCGTCGAATGCAAACCGGTGAGCGGGCAAACGACCCCGCCGCCGATTTCGGTGTCGGTAGTGCCCGGGCCGACCCGCGTGGCTACCGTGACCTATTTCCAAGCCGGAGCCACCGCAGGGACCCTGCCTTCGGTGTTGTCCTTCGACACGGTCACCGGCAGTCCGGCGATGCCCTATGGCTACGTCGGCCAGATCCGCACCGATCTCGGCTCATCCAGCGGCTTTGTCGTCGCGCCACGCGTTGTGGCCACGGCGGCGCATGTGGTCTTCGACGATGGCACGCTGACTTACGTGACCGGCCTGCAATGGTTGTTCGAGCGCGATCGCGGCACCTACGAACCGGTGCCCCAAACCCCTCGCGGTTTCTATATCTACGACGGTTACCGCGACCAGCGCACGGCCGACGCTTCGCCCGGCGTTGCCACCCCCGCCTCGCAACACCTCGACGCCGCCGCACTCTACTTCATGGAAGACGCCGGACGCGGCGGATTCGGCGGCTTTGTGGCCAGCGATCTCGACAGCAACGAGTTTCTCCAGTCTGCCAAGCTCAAGTTGCTGGTCGGCTATCCGGTGGATGGCATCACCGCGCTCAAGCAGGGCCGCATGCACGCCACGCCACCTGCCAATGTCGGTTTCGCCAAAGGTTATGGCCACACCTACACCACGGCGGACATCCGCAGCAGCGGTGGGGCCTCCGGCGGCCCCTTGTGCGTGCAGCACGACAACGGCAACTACTATCCGGCGGCGATCTATCTTGGAGGCTCGGGCCAAACCGTGGTCCGCGCCATCGACAGCCAGGTGATCGAATTGTTCAACCGCGCCAGCATCAGCGGTGACGGCGGCGACAACAACACCGGCGGCGGCATTACGCATTCCGGCTCGACTGCCATCGGTACCGCCGCCACCCCCGGAGCTATCAAGGTAATCATCCAACCGGCCGCCGCCGCCGCCGCCGGTGCCGGGGCCTGGAGGCTGAGTCCGGAAACATCCTATCGTCTCAGCGGGGCCCAAAAAAACGGCCTCAATGCGGGCAATTACATCCTGCAGCTCAAGGAGGTCAGCGGCTATCAGGTTCCCGCCCAGCAGACGGTATCGATCAGCCGCGGCCAGCTTCTGGAACTCACGTTCACCTATCTTGAGAACCTGAACACCCCCCCCTCCATCGCGACCGTCGCCGACCAGAGCATTGCGGTGAACACCGCCACCGCCGCGCTGCCATTCACCGTCGGCGACAACGATGCTCCCGCAACCGCGCTCACGCTCACGACCCACTCGTCCAATCCCACGCTCGTTCCGGTTTCCAACATTGTGTTAGCCGGCAGCGGCGCCAACCGCACCGTGACCGTAACCCCGGCCGACAACCAACTCGGCAGCGCGACCATTACCCTAACGGTGAGCGACGGCGTGCTCACCACCAGCACCTCATTTGTCCTCACCGTGACCGGCACGGCGCGGGAAGCGTGGCGCTTTGCCAACTTCGGCACCACCTCCAACACCGGCCGCGCCGCCGACCCTGCCGACCCTGACGGCGACGGCAGCAACAACCTGGCCGAAGCCGCCGCCGGCACCGATCCTAACAACGCGGCTGATGTCTTCAAGGTGCTAACCGCCGCCCGCGACGCCACGTCCTTCACACTCACCGCCGCCGGCAAGGCGTCGCGCACCTACGTGCTCGAGCGAATGGCCGCGCCGGGCACCAACTCGTGGACCGCCGTCGGCTCCGTCGGTCCGCTCGCCGCCGACGGTTCCGTCGCCCTCACCGATCCCGCCGCGCCGGCCGGGAGTGGCATCTACCGGTTGCGGGTCTCCGCGCCGTGAGCGGAACAGGCCGAAGATTGCGGATCGTGTTGCCGGTGATCGTTACTTTCGACTACTGCTAAGAAAAATATGATGTTAGGTTTTCCGGAGGGCGCCTCGGCGGCGTGCCGCGCGGGCGTGCCGGAAACCAACAGGGATGGTGGAGGATGTTCCGTGTCAGGTCATCTTGGTTTCTTCTCACCGGTCCTTCCGGATGCCGATGGCACGGGATGGAGTTGGGTCATGATGGCTTGCAGGCGTTCGCGTGCGGCCTTGGACTCGGCGGTATCGGCCTCGGGCAGCACCGACGGCTCGGCGTAAGGGGCATCTCTCACATCGTTGAGCTGGCCATTTTCGTGGAGTTTCCACTTGTCATCCCGCACAAAATACTTATCGACAAAGAGCACCTGCACCCACTCGCGGGGCTCAGGACTCTTGATCTCGAGGGATAGCGAGTGAGTGCCGGGAATAGGCTCGGATGGTTTGATTGCAAGGGTTTGCGGGCGATGGAGCGGCCTGTCGAATAGGATTTGCCTGTGAAGTGAAAAGTGACACCTTCCCCC
>JAPLUI010000363.1 GCA_026397725.1 Verrucomicrobiota bacterium
ATCAAAGTTGAGGAATTGAAATGGGACATCCCGGGTGGCAAGGTCAGCCTGAGCATGACCAGCGGCAAAAAGCAAACCGTCACCCTTCAACTGCCACCCGGAGTCCGCATCCAGACCGCCAGGATGAACGGTCAAGACGCCACCAACACGGAACCTGCCGGCCGGCCGAATGGCACCAGACTCCCGTTACCCGAAGGTGGAATCGTGCGGGTCGAACTCGCGTTTGCGCCCGGGGATTTTTCCGCAGTCTGGGAAGCGGTGTCGGCAATGACCGGTAGGAGCAAATGAACACTTCGCTATCAAAAAGACCGCGCTGGCTGGCCGATTCTTAAGAGTGGATCACAAGAACCTTCAAGAACACAGCAACATAAATGATAAGCCTGACAAATTCTATCAAGACATCCACCGCATTAACCCTGCTGGTTGCCGCATGGCCTTGCACCGCTGCGGAGTTCTTCCTCAAGGATCGCGACAAGGTCGTGATGATGGGCGCAGCATCACCGCCCAGCACATCTCTGGAGGTCCGCGCAGTGGCCCATTTGCGACTGGTCTTCGTTTGCGTCGGTCGTGAGAAGCCCCCTTCCGCTGTCAATTACCCAATGGCTCCCATGATTGCTGTTGCGTTAGACGCGAGAACCGGTTTACCCTCCCGCCAACGGTGCCGCCATGGTGGCGGTGCCGGTTTTCTCTCGCAAATCGATTGATTCGCTCTCTCATGCCCCCGTTCGTCCTGATCCCGCCTTGCGGAACGCCGACTGCAACCTCGCCACTCCCACGAAGCGCCACGCCCCATGCCTGACCTGACTCCAGAACAACGCGCCCGCCAGCAAATCGACGCACAACTCGTTGCGTGCGGCTGGGTGGTTCAGGATTTCAGGCAGTTTAATCCAGCCGCCGGACGCGGTATCGCGCTGCGCGAGGCGCCGCTCAAATCCGGCACCTGTGATTATCTCCTGCTGGTGGACCGCAAGGCGGTCGGCGTCAATGAGGCGAAAATGGAGGGCACCCTGCTCTCCGGCGTCGCCGAGCAGTCCGGCCATTACGCGGAAAATCTGCCGGATTTCATCCAGTCCGATCGCCCCGGATCGCTCCCATTCCTGTACGAATCCACCGGCGTCGAAACCTTCTTCCGCGACGCGCGCGATCCCGCGCCACGGTCACGGCGGGTGTTTTCGTTTCACCGGCCGGAAACGCTCGCCGCCTGGGCCGTCGCTCCGAACACGTTGCGCCGCCGGTTGACTGAGATGCCCGTTGCCCATCCGTTGTTGAAGACCGGCATGCGGAATTGCCAATTCGAGGGCAACACCGCGCTGGAACAATCCTTCGTGCGCGACGATCCCCGCTCCTTGGTGCAAATGGCCACCGGTGCTGGCAAAACCTATCTCGCATGCTGCTTCACCTATCGGCTCATCAAGTTCGCCGGGGCCAAGCGCGTCCTGTTCCTGGTGGACCGCGCCAATCTCGGCCGCCAGGCGGTGGCCGAGTTCCAGCAATTCACCGCGCCCGATACTAACCGCAAGTTCACCGAGATTTACAACATCCAGCATCTCACCTCCAGCAACCTCGATTCCGTCGCCCGCGTCACCATTTGCACCATCCAGCGCCTCTACTCGATCCTGCGCGGCGAGGAACTGCCCGAGGACGCCGACGAAATCTCCACCTATGAAATCAGCGCCGCCGACGGCAGGCCGAAGGAGGTCGCCTACAATCCGGCCATCCCCATCGAGGCCTTCGATTTCATCGTAACTGACGAATGTCATCGTTCCATCTACGGCCTCTGGCGGCAGGTGCTCGAATACTTCGACGCCTTCCTCATCGGTCTCACCGCCACGCCGTCGAAGCAGACCATCGGTTTTTTCAATCAGAACTTGGTGATGGAATACAACCACGAGCGCGCCGTCGCCGATGGCGTTAACGTCGGCTATGAGGTCTATCGGATCAAGACGCAGGTCACCGCGCAGGGCGGCAAGGTGGAGAAAGGCTTCTACGTGGACCGCCGCAGCAAGGAGACCCGCGCCGTCTGCTGGGAGCGCCTCGACGAGGACCTCACCTACGCCGCCACCGACCTCGACCGCTCGGTCGTGGTGAAATCCCAGATTCGCACCGTGCTCCAGGCGTTCAGGGATGCCTTGTCCACCGAGCTTTTCCCCGGCCGCACCCTCGTCCCCAAGACCCTCATCTTCTGCAAGGACGACTCCCACGCCGAGGACACCGTGCATCTCGTCCGCGAGGTTTTCGGCAAGGGCAACGACTTCGCCAAGAAGATCACCTACAAAACCTATAACTCCGAGACCAAGCGTTACGAAAAGTCCGAGACGCTCATTCAGGAGTTCCGCACCTCGCCCCAGCTCCGCATCGCCGTCACCGTGGACATGATCGCCACCGGCACCGACATCAAACCGCTGGAGTGCCTCCTGTTCCTGCGCGACACCCGCAGCCGCACCTATTTCGAGCAGATGAAAGGCCGCGGCACGCGCGTCCTCACCTCCACCGATTTACAATCCGTCAGCGGCGCGGACGCCCGCGCCAAGACCCACTTCGTCATCGTCGATGCCGTGGGCGTGTGCGAAAGCGACAAGACCGACTCCCGTCCGCTCGAACGCCAGCGCACCGTCCCCTTCGACAAATTGCTGCTCGGCGTGGCCCTCGGCAAACGCGACGAGGACACCCTCACCACGCTGGCCGGCCGCCTCGCCCGGTTGGAACGCGAGGTGAACCGCGGCGACGCGGAGACGCTGAGGGAGATGGCGGGTGGGAAATCGCTTGGCGAACTTTCGCGGGCGCTCCTGCATGCCTGCGACCCCGATGCCATCGCGGAAAAGGCCACCGGCAAGCCCGGCACATCCCCCGCTCAAATCGCCCCCGATCAATTTGAAGCCGCGAAGAAGGAACTCTCCGACGCGGCCTGCGCCCCGTTCGATCTGCCCGCCCTGCGCGACGCCCTCGCCAAGGCCAAGCAGGACGCCGAGCAGACCATCGACACCGTCACCGTGGACACCGTCCTCAGCCAGGGCTTCGACGCTGCGGCGAAAGAACGGGCCGCCAGCCTGTTGAAATCCTTCCGCGACTACATCGAGCTGCACCAGGCCGAGATCACCGCGCTGCAAATCCTATACAGCCGCCCGTTCAAGCAGCGCCTCACCGAGCCGATGCTCAAGGAACTGGAAGAAAAGTTGAAAGTGCCGTTCGGTGCCCAGCCTGTCTCTAACCTCTGGCACGCCTATGAATTAACCGCGGATGATGTGGATACATCACGTCTCCCATCCGTGAAATCCGCGAAATCCGCGGTCAAAAAGAATCCGGCTTGCCGCTTTGCCGATCTCGTCGCCCTCGTCCGCTACGCGCTGGAACAACAACCCGTGCTCGCGCCCTTCGCCGACTCCGTGACCGAACGCTTCAACGAATGGCTCATGGACAAGGCCAAGGCCGGTGTGAATTTCAGCGCCGAGCAACTCGCGTGGCTGGGCCTCATCCGCGACCA
>JAPLUI010000218.1 GCA_026397725.1 Verrucomicrobiota bacterium
CGCTGGCCATGATGGATCATCCGAACATCGCCAAGGTCCTCGATGCCGGGGCCACCGCCTCCGGCCGGCCGTGGTTCTCCATGGAACTGGTCAAAGGCATCCCGATCACCGATTACTGCGACCAGGCCGGCCTCGGCACCAAGGAACGTCTTACCCTCTTCCGCGACGTTTGCGCCGCCATCAACCACGCCCACCAGAAGGGCGTCATTCACCGCGACATCAAGCCCTCCAACGTCATGGTCACCCTCCACGGCGACAAGCCGGTGGTCAAAGTCATTGATTTCGGCATCGCCAAGGCCACCCAGGGCAAACTCACCGACAAGACGCTCTTCACCCGCTTCGAGCAGTTCATCGGCACGCCGGTTTACATGAGCCCCGAGCAGGCGGCCCTGAGCGGCTTGGACATCGACACCCGCAGCGACATCTACGCGCTGGGGATTTTGCTCTACGAACTGCTGGTGGGCAAGCCGCCCTTCGACGGCAAGTCGCTGGTCTCGGCCGGTTACGACGAAATGCGGCGCATCATCCGCGAGGTGGAGCCGCACAAGCCGTCATCGCGCATCAGCACCATGGCCGCCCAGGAACGCACGCAGTTTGCGAAGGCGCGGCACATCGACGAGGCGAAAATCGGCAAGCTGATCGAGCCCGACCTCGACTGGATCGTGATGAAGGCCATCGACAAGGACCGCACGCGCCGCTACGAGACGGCCAACGCCTTCGCGCAGGACATCGGACACTTCCTCGCCGATGAAGCGGTGAGCGCAAGGCCGCCGGGCGCGGGCTACCAGTTCCGCAAATTCGCGAGGCGTAACAAAGCCGCGCTGCGCGTCGCCGCCGCCATCGCCGCAGTGCTGGTGGCCGCCACGCTGGTGAGCACGTGGCAGGCGGTGCGGGCCACGCAGGCGGAGAAGAAAACCGCCGAGACCCTGGCCCAAGTCGCCGCCGAGCGTGACGCGAAGGAACTGGCGTGCAAGGACGCGGAGGACATCTCGAAGTTCCTCGGCGAAGTCTTCCAGAGCCCCGACCCGACGCGCGACGGCCATGGGATCAAAGTGGTCGAACTGCTCGACAAAGCCGCGGCGAAACTGGACTCCGACCTCGCCACCCAGCCTGCCCGTCGCGCGAAGCTGCAGGCCACGCTCGGCCGAACCTACCTCGCCCTCAAGCTCAACCAGCAGGCCATCTCGCTGTTTGAAAAGGTGCGGGACTACCACCTCTCCACCGTCGGCCCGGAGCACCCCGACACGCTTTCGGCGATGAACTCCCTGGCGGGTTCCTACCTCGCTGCCGGCCGCAAGGACGAAGCGATCAAACTGCACGAGGAAGTGCTGAGGCTCCGCCGCAAGGTTCTCGGCCCGGAGCACCCCGACACGATAAGAGCGATGAGTAACCTGGCGGATTCCTACCGCCGCGGCGGCCGCAAGGACGAGGCAATCAGGATGGGTGAGGAGGTGCTGGCGCTCAGCCGCAAGGTGCTCGGCCCGGAGCACCCCGACACGATCGGTGCGATGTTTAACCTGGCGATATACTTCGGCAGTTCCGGTCGCCGGGACGAGGCGCTCAAGCTGCGCGAAGAGACGGTGGCGCTCAGCCGCAAGGTGCTTGGTCCGGAGCAACCTTCCACGATCCGTGCGATGATCAACTTGGCGGCTTCCTACGCCGGCCGCCGGGACGAGCGGATCAAGTTGCTGGAGGAGGTGCTGACACTGCAGCGCAAGGTTCTCGGCCCGGAGCACCCCGAAACGCTCGGGTCGATAGGCAACCTAGCGGATACCTACGGCGTCGCCGGCCGCTTTGAAGAGGCGATCAAGCTGCGCGAGGAGTCAGTCCCACTCCGCCGCAAGATGAACGGCCCGGAGCACCCCGACACGCTCGGGGCGATGAAGCGCCTTGCAACGCACTACACCGACGCCGGCCGCACGGACGAGGCGATCAAGCTGCTTGAGGAGATGCTGCCGCTCAGCCGCAAAGTCAATGGCCCGGAGCATCCCGATACGCTCTGGGCGATGAAGCACCTTGCGATTTCCTACCGCGCGAAGGGCGAGGTGGCGAAGGCAGAAGCCTTGGAAAAGGAAATCGCCGATGCCGAGGCGAAGGCGAAAGCCGCGACGCCCGCCACCAAATAGGCGCATCCCTTGCGCCGTGCCCCAGCTCAAGGCCTCGCGCTAGAGTCCCCGGACGGGCAGCGAACTGAGCACCGGTTCGCCGAGCAGGTGCACCGCGATGATGAGAAACAGGTGGGAGAGGTTGGCTTTGACGCAGGATTCGACGCTCGCTCGGGCGCGCTTGAAGTTGCACAGGCGCTCCATCTCGTCGGCGACGAGCTGATAGTTCGGCGGGTTTTGCACGGGCAGGAAGCCCTTGAGGAAAGCGACGACCGCAGGCGGCCATGCCTCATGCCGGTCGCCACCGCTGGCGGCGCGCTGATAGCCCGGCCGGTCCTTGAGATAATCCGCGCGGGGCAGGGCCAACCCGCTTTCCGTCCTGATGGACGCCGACAAGACGATCACGGCGGTTTTCGGGCAAGACCCCTACGACCCCGATGGCGACGCGCTCACGAATTTCCTTTCGGTGGCGGCCGTCACCTCGCCGCAATCGCCGCTCGTCTCCGCCGCCCCGCCCATCGCATTGCGCAAGGAACTGATAGCCGGGTCGTCCAGACGATGGCGATGACCATTTCCTCGGCGTTGAAGGCGATGGTGAAACCGGTGAGGTCAGCCTGCCCTGAGGTCTCGGTGATCCGCGGTAGGGGAAAACCCCATAGGAAGGATCTGGCCAACTTCCTACCCTGGCGACGTGGAATCGCTCCGATCACACCTTGGCGAATCAGCCAGACTTTCAAGACAAGCCCGAATGATTCCAAACGTCCAGCCTCACCCGCAAAGCAGGGAAACAATACCACCATCATGTCACACCAATCCGACGGCAGCCTGAGAATCTATTTGCGGGAGATTTCCCAAACGCCGTTGCTCACGGTGGAGGAGGAGGTCCTGCTCGCCGAGCGGATCAAGGCCGGCGATCCGGAGGCCCGGGTGCAGATGATCCGGGCGAATCTCCGCTTGGTGGTGAAAATCGCGCAAGACTATGCCAGCTACGGGATGCCGGTCACGGATTTGATCTCCGAGGGCAACATCGGCCTGATGAAGGCGGTGGAGCGCTTCGATCCGGACAAGGGCGGCAAGCTTTCCACGTATGCCGCGTGGTGGATCAAGCAATCGATCAAGCGGGCGCTGGCGAATCAGTCCAATGCGATCCGGCTGCCCGTCCACATGGTGGCCAAGATCGCCAAGATGCGGCGGATCGCCGTGCTGCTGACCGAGACCTTGGGCCGCGAGCCCACCGACGAGGAACTTGCCGACGAGGTCGGCTTGCCGCGCCGCAAGCTGACGATGCTCAAGCAGGCGTCGCAACGCCCGACGTCGCTCGATTCGCCGATCAACGACGGCGAGTCCACCGAATACGGGGAAGTCATCGGCGACGAGCGGGCCACCAATCCGCTGGAAGCGCTGTCGGACAAGAACATGTTCGGCGAACTCGACGGGCTGCTTGACATTCTCGACGAGCGCGAGCGGCGGATCATTGATGTGCGCTTCGGCTTGACGGGGTGCATGCCGCTGACTTTGGAGGAAGTGGGCCGGCAGTTCGGAGTGACGCGCGAGCGCATTCGCCAGCTTCAGAATTCGGCGCTGGTCAAGATGCGCGAGGCGCTGCGCAAGAGAGAGGGGCCAGGCGTTGGCTTGGCGGTAGCCTGATGGCGGGTGCGGGCGGCCTCAAGAACGTCAATCCCCTCGCCAACGAGGAAATGACCTTAAAGGGCCAAGCCCGCCTTCACGGTTTGGTCAAGGCGCGCCCGCTCAAGGGGCTCAAGGACAAGCGATATTTGCGGTTTGGCAGACACTGAACTACGGCGGACCTATCAGCAGATCACGCAACATTAACGCTGTCTGGATCCCGGCACCGGCCATCCGAGCCGGCGGATCATCGTGAATTCATGTGGACGCCGGGCTCGGGAAACCGCTTTGGGTTTGCCATGGCGGTGGTACCCCGCAATGCTCCCGGCCGTCGATGAAAACCGGACTCCTCGCACTCATTCTCGCCGAACTCAGCGATCAATTGTCGCGCCTGTCAAAGGCCGCGCTCGAAGCGCATGCCGCCGCCACCGACCCCGGCAGCAAGGCTGAGGGGAAATACGACACCCGCAGCCTGGAGGCTTCGTATCTCGCTAGCGGCCATGCCCGCCAGGTCGAGGAACTCGCGGATGCCGTGCGTCGCTTTGGGACGCTCCGACTGCCGGGTTTTGGCATGGATGACCGGATCGACGCCGGTGCGCTCGTGGAGGTCGAGTTGGCCGGGAAGGCTGCGTACTTCCTGCTGGCGCCGGCGGCAGGCGGGCTGACCGTGGCGCATGAAGGTCGTGAGGTGACCCTGCTCACACCCGCCAGCGGACTCTACCTGAAGTTGCTCGGGAAGCGGGTGGGCGACACGCTGGACGATCCGCCGCTGGCGATCATCGAAATCGCCTGACGAGCGGCGGCGACCGTCTGAATGAGGTAGCAGGGCGACTCCCGGCGGTCGAGCACGTTGAAGAACAAGTCGGCGTGCGCTTCCACAGCCAGAGCATCCAGGTCAGATGCCTGTGCCACGGTCATGGCGGTTGCGCCATTGGCCAGCCCCGGAATGGTCACCTGTCGGGAACGACCGTTCACCACTCGTTCGATCCCGACACTCCCGGCCTGGCCAAAGAAAATGTCGTGTGTCCGGCTGTTTTCTCCGACGCCAGTCCCGCCAGGCGGTGCCGCAGGGCAAGGGGTGGTTGGGGGCATCGCCCTCCGATTGCGGTGGACGCGCGGGCTGCCCCCGCCCACCCTCCCGGCCAGGTCGCTACCATGTTGATCTCAAGAAAATACGTCGCGGAAATCGAATTGAAGCGGGACGAGGTCGAGTCCTTCGATCGCTATCCGTTCTCGCTCGCGGGTGGCTTGTTGGTGGCGGCATGACCGTCCGGGTATTTGCGGGTGCCGGGCTTTCCCGTCTTCGGTCCTCGCTGCGGTGCGATGACCTTGCCGCCCCAGGCTCGTTCCCGCTGGTCTTCGTCCACCCGCCTGCTGCGGGGGCAACGCCGCGGCACGGGCGGACTCGGTCGTCCTGATCGTGGGCGCCGCCCGAACACACTTGGGTCTGGTCATGCTGGCAGCGGCCCGGAAGACCGCCCGGAAGACCCCCACGTCAGCGGTGCAGCACCAAGCCCCCCATCCGGCAGACGTCTGGAAAACGCGTCTCGATTCTCTTCCCAAACCAGCCGCTTTCCGACATGAAGAAAGTGTAAAGCTGAAAAACACCGTTCTCATGATTTGAAGGGAGGGGCGAGGACCGAGACTGCGTCTCAAATAGACTTACTATTCACAATCAACGGGTTGCGAATGGGTCAAACGCCTGCTTTGTCGCCATCTTGCGGAACCTAACGGGCGTGCCAGCAAGTCGGTGATACTCAGATGATCACGTATACCAAAGTATAACAAAATCCCTGAGGATTATATTTGACAAGGCATGTTGAAAAATCCATTTTTCAAACCATGACTCAGCGAGGAGAGTTCACTTTCCTGCACGAGCCCGCCGGGCCACTGCCCAGACCGGCTCCGTGGTTGCGGATTGTTCGCTGTTTCCGCCCCCTTTCCTCCCCCGCAACGTTCTTTTTCCCGCCCTCCGGTCCGGCCGCCAGCTTTTCCAACGGCCTCCACCCCAGAATTTCCTAGCAGTCACGCAATACCATTTCGCTGGGCACCGATGTCCAGTTTTATCGCGCCGCGGGTTTCGGTACGATTTCCGGTTGTCGTCTTCGCAACGGTCGTCAGGTTGGCGGGTTCCAACCCCGCCTGACTGCCCCGTGTCATCTATCAATAGCAACATCCTACCCATCACCCTTCCGCAGCGGAGGTCCTCGCCATGAAAACCACAACAATTACGGGAAGCATCGCCCTGGCAGCCACCCTTTCAACAGTTTTGGCCGGGCACGGTCAGCAAAGCGGCAAACCCTCCGAACGCCGATCGGAAGCACGGTGCCAAATCGTGTTCGCGTCGAATCGGGATGCAGGAGACGGAAACGGGGGCATTTACATCATGAATCCGGACGGGAGCGGAGCAAGAAGACTGACGGACGACCCGGCTGACAAGTTCAGTCCTTCCTGCTCCCCCGATGGGAAGAGAATCGCCTTTGTCCACGAGACCGGGGAAAGCTGCCACATCCGTGTGATGGATCGGAATGGAGGCAACCAGACGGATGTAACACCCGACCTTGACGTCACCGGTGGCCTGTCATGGTCTCCCGACGGCGAGCAGATCGCCTTTCCATCCCGGCGAGACGACCAGGAAGACATCAACATCATCAACGCCGATGGAAGCGCGGTGAAGAAAGTGGCAAGCCACGCCGAGGAAGATAGTCCAATCATCTCCACTCCGTGTTGGTCACCTGATGGCAAAACGATTGTCTTCACGTCCGCACAAGATGGAAACCCGGAAATCCACACGGTGAATTCCGACGGGACGGACCAGCAGAGGTTGACGGACAATCCCGCCGTTGATGCTTGGCCTTGCTGGTGTCCTGCCTTGGATTCCGATGGTGAGGGCCGCCAAGAGGACGGGCAACGTGCGGCGCGGGAACAGGCGCGGCAGGAGCCGCACGCGAGCAAGGAGCGGCCGTTCGTGAACAGTCTGGGGATGGAATTCGTGCCGGTGCCCGGCAAGGCCGGGGTGCTGATGTGCCGCACCGAGACGCGGGCGAAGGACTTCCGCGCCTACGCCCTTGCCGCCGGCTACCGCCAGCAGGGCGGGGTGTGGGTCTGCAAGGTCAAGAAGGACGGCAAGGGGGCACCCGCCGTCGCATGGGAACTGGATTCCTCCGCCTCGTGGGAGAATTGCGGTTTTGCCCAAGGCGCGGAGCATCCGGTGGTCGGCGTTTCGTGGGAGGAGGCCCGCGATTTCTGCCACTGGCTCAAGCGCAAGGAGGGCCTCGAATACCGGTTGCCCAGCGACGGGGAATGGAGTGCGGCGGCGGGTATCGCCAAATATCCCTGGGGAAATTCCTGGCCGCCGCCGGAAGGCGCCGGCAATTACTTCGGCAAAGAAGGCCCGCGCGACTGGCCCGACGACCACTGGACCACTGCTTACGACCGTGACGACGGCTATCCGCACACAGCCCCGGTGGCGAGCTTCACGGAGAACCGCAACGGCTTCTTCGACCTCGGCGGCAACGTGTGGGAGTGGTGCGAGGATCGCTACCAGGCGTCGATGAACGACGCCGAACGGCTTGAGGCGTACCCAATGCTGAAAAGCGAAAAGGCGGACGACGGCACTCCCTTCCGCGTGTTGCGGGGCGGGTCGTGGAACCTCGGTGCTGCGGATCTCCTGTTGTCGTCGTGCCGCTTCGGTGGCCCGCCCACGATACGGCACGACTTCAACGGGTTTCGAGTGGTGTTGGTAGTGTCCGGCAGCTAGGCTTCCATTCCGTTGCCTTCTTCTTCTTTACCTCTTCCGTGAGCATGAATGGCCTGCAAGTGCATGAAGCAGATGTAGCTCGCAGCGGGGTGGCAAAAGGCCGCGCAGCGGCCCGCGAAATTCTCCTTTATTGTCTCGAAAGCCGAGACCCCGAGCGACGCGAATGGCGCGGGCAACTGGCGAGCAACCCGGTGGATGCCAAGCCATCAGGAACCGGACAATGAGAGAGGTTATGAATAAACGATTGACGCACATCTCAGGGCATGGAGTCGCACTAGTGGCGGGAATTCTTTGCGGAACTCTTGGCGTGGTCCTCGCGATGCCTATTCTGGCTGGTGCCGTGATCTATGGCATCATCGGTAGCGAGGCGGATCTCAACACCGCGGGTTTTGCCATACTGGCGACGCCGGTGATTTGTTCGGTGCTAGGCTATGGGTTCGGGAGGTGGGCTGCGGAAATATACAATCGAGTCGCCAAACGGAAAGGCGGTTTGGAGTTTGAGGTGCGAGATGTCCCGCCAGCGGCATAACGACCTCCCTCACGCCCGATCAAGCTGCTCCCTGATTCACCGGTCGCGGCCAACCCCGAAAACCAATTTCCTTTCAATCAGGATCAAGAACATGAAATCGACACGTGCAATACACTATTCGCTGGCGGCCTTTCTCGGCGTGCTGCCTCTGCCCTATCCGTGCTGAATCGGCCACCGGTCTTCTCCGGTTACGCGGTGAGCGGCACGACTGATAGGGCGCTGTCGATCCATCCGGCGAAGATCCTGGCGCGGGCCAGTGATCCGGAAGGCGATGCGGTCCGTTTGACCCGAGTCATCGGCCCCAGCGCCCGCGGCGGCACGGCGGACCTAACAGCCACCGTCAACTACACCCCGCCGGCCGGCTTTGCCGGCACCGACAGCTTCGAGGTGGAACTCACCGACGCCCGCGACGCCAGCATCCGGGGCACCATCACCATCACCGTGACCGCAGTTCCCGGCACCGGCGCGGCGGGCCAGAATCTAACCGACATCTCCCTGCACGACGGCATTGCGGAAATGATATTCCGCGGCATTCCGGGCCGCCGCCACACCATCCAGCGGAGCACCGACATGGCAACCTGGAGCGACCTGGCCACGGTGGTCGCCGGACCCGACGGCAAGATTCCGTACACCGACCCCGCGCCGCCCCCGACGCAGGGCTACTATCGCACCAAAGCCAACTGACCCTTCAATGTTTCCACTCACGTCCAACCATCAAACCCCCATGAAATTCCCCCTGCTTTCCCTCTCGGCCTGTGCCCTGATCCTCGCCCCGGGTGGGGCTACTGCGGCCACCACCCTGGTCTTCAGCAAACTGGTGAACACCGATGTTCCCGACAACGACGGCAGCGGCCTGGCCTCGGTCCTCGCCGTTGCCGGCAGTGGCCAGACCATCACTGGCATGGAGCTTGTCCTCAACACCCGGAACGGCTGGAACGGCGACCTCTATGCCTATCTCGAACACAACGGCGTCATCAGCGTGTTGTTGAACCGCCCCGGCCGCACGGCGGCCGATCCCGCCGGCGCGGCCTCCAGCGGCATGCAACTGCGCTTCGCCGATGCCGCCCCGACCGACATCCACACCGCCATCTCCGGCGCCTTCGGCACGCTCGCCAGCGGCACCTATCAGCCCGACGCCCGCGCCGCCGATCCCGACCTGGTCACCGACACCTCGCCGCGCAGCCTCTATCTATCCGGTTTCACCGGTCAGGTCGCGGATGGCAACTGGACCCTGTTCGTGGCGGATCTATCAGGCGGGGA